>DASWGI010000034.1:0-80869 GCA_036393835.1 Myxococcales bacterium
TGGCGGCGCCAGCGGACGTGCGCCTTCACCGAGACCGTCTTGCCCTCGGGGAGGTCGATCTCGGCCACCAGCCACTCGGCTCCGTCGGGCAGCGCCACGCGGAGGAAGGCGCCGCCCGGCGAGATGTTCTCCGCGACGGCCGCCACCTCGGTCCGCTCGAATTTGATGCGCGCGGCGAGCTGCACCCGGCTTCGCCGGTGGCGGCGGCGCTGCGTTCCAGACTCTTCGGAAAAGTCCATGGGCTTTTCTCGCGCGGACCATGCGCCCTGGGCGATCCCCCGTCCATTTTTCAGCGCCGCGGCCGGTGTCCGGCAGCGCACGCGTCTCCTGTCCGACGCTCCGCGGCAGCGCACCGCTTGACGTTCTGCGTCCAGGGCCCTAACCCGGTAGTCATGCCCGAAGTGACCTCCGATGCGAAGGGCCCGCGGCGGACGTTCCAGCGCGGGCGCTACTACGAGGACTTCCAGGTCGGAGACGTCTACCGGCACCACTGGGGCCGGACCCTCACCCAGGGCGAATGCCAGTTGTTCGCCACGGGCACGATGAACGCCGTCCCGCTGTACTTCAACGAGATCTTCGCCCGGAGCCTCGGGCATCCGGCGGTCCCGGCCCACCCGCTCCTGGTGATGAACGTGGTCTTCGGCATGACCGTCGAGGACCTCTCCGAGCAGGCCCTGGCGCACCTCGGCTACTGGAACCTGCGCTTCCCGCGCTTCGTCTACCCGGGCGACACGCTGATCTCCTCCTCCCAGGTCCTCGACAAGCGCGAGAGCGGATCGAAACCGGACCGCGGCATCGTCCACGTCCGCACCACCGGCGTGAACCAGCGGGGCGAGGAGGTCTGCGCCTACGAGCGCCGCATCCTGGTCAAGAAGCGCTCCGCGTATGGAGGCGGCTAGATGCCCATCCCCAACCCGAACGGGGGCGCGCTGACCCCCGAGCACGTGCAGATCCGCGAGAGCGTCCGCGACTTCGCCGATCGCGAGGTCAAGCCTATTGCTTCCGAGCTGGACAACCAGTCCGCCGAGATCCCCGGGCACATCGTGAAGAAGATGGCCGAGCTGGGCTATTTCGGGCTCATCTTCTCGCCCGACCACGGCGGCAGCGGCCTGGACGTGCTCTCGATGGCCATCGTCGCCGAGGAGCTGTCCAAGGCCTGGCTGTCGGTCGGCTCGGTGATGACGCGCATGATCATCACCGCCTCCCTGGTGCAGAGCGCGGGGACCGAGGAGCAGAAGCAGAAGTTCCTTCCCGGCCTGTGCACGGGCGAGATCCTCGCGGCCGCCGCCTTCACCGAGCCCGACGCGGGGAGCGACTCGGCGGGCATCAAGTGCCGCGCCGTGCGAGAGGGCGACAAGTACGCGGTGACCGGCGAGAAGACCTGGTGCACCTGGGCCAACAAGGCCCACATCCTGTGCACCACCGTGGTCACCGATCCGCAGGCGTCCAAGAAGCACAACCGCATCTCGATCCTGCTCATCCCCAAGACTCCGGGCGACGAGTTCCATCCGCCGGAGCTGGCGGGGAGCAAGATCCCGTCCATCGGCTACAAGGGGATGAATTCCTACTCTCTCCAGTTCGACGGCTACCAGGTGCCGGCGGAGAACCTGCTCGGCGGCGCCACCGGCAAGGGCTTCTACCAGCTCATGTCGACCTACGAGATCGCGCGCATCCAGACGGCCGCGCGGGCGGTGGGCGTGGCGCAGGCCGCCTTGGAGGCGGCGCTCCGGTACTCGCAGGAGCGCACGCAGTTCGGCAAGCCGATCAGCCAGTTCCAGGTGATCGGCCACAAGCTGGCGCACATGGCGACGCAGATCGAGGCCGGGCGGCAGCTCACCTACCACGCGGCCCGCATGAAGGACACGGGCAAGCGCTGCGACCTCGAGGCGGGGATGGCGAAGGCGTTCTGCGCCGAGATGGCCGAGCACGTGACCAGCGAGGCCATGCAGATCTTCGGAGGGTACGGATACTCGCGCGAGTTCCCCGCCCAGCGCTTCTGGCGCGACGCGCGCGTCTTCCGCATCTTCGAGGGCACGAGCGAGATCCAGTACGAGGTGATCGCGAAACGCCTCTTGGAGGGGTAGTGACCGCGCACAGGTTCACCCGGGACGACAACCTCTACGAGGACTTCACCGTCGGAGAGACCCTCGTGCACCCGCGCGGGCGCACGGTCAGCGACGGCGAGCACATGCTGTGGACGAACTTCGTCTTGAACACCGCCCAGCTCCACTTCAACCAGAAGATGTGCGACGACTCCCCGCAGACCACCTTCGACGGGCGCCGGGTGGTGTACGGGGGGATCGTCTTCGCCTACGTGGCCGGCCTCGCCTCGGAGGAAACGGAGGAGAACGCAGTGGCGGTGCTCTCGTACGACGAGGGACGGCACCTGAGCCCGGTGTTCGCGGGCGATACCCTGTTCGCGGAGAGCACCGTACTGGCGAAGAGCGAGGACGACCCGCGGATTTCTCATTGCGGCGCGCCGGGGCTCCAGCCGGGCCAGGCGGGCCTGGTGAAGTTCCTCCTGCGCGGCAGGAACCAGCGCGGCGAGGTGGTGCTGGAGATCACCCGCGAGCTGGTGATCCTGAAGAAGGCGTACCGGCCGTGAAGACCCGCAGCGGAATCGACATCAAGCCCGTCTACGGACCCGGCGACGTCGGCGAGGCCCCGCCCGCGCCCGGGGAGTTCCCCTACACGCGCGGCATCCACCGCAGCATGTACCTGGGCAAGCTTTGGACGATGCGCCAGTACGCGGGCTTCGGCACGCCCCGCGAGACGAACCAGCGCTTCCGCTACCTGCTCGAGCAGGGCCAGACGGGGCTCTCGCTGGCCCTCGACCTCCCCACCCAGCTCGGCCTCGACGCCGACGATCCGGAGGCGGAAGGCGAGGTCGGCAAGGTGGGCGTTTCGATCG
The DNA here is from genome assembly GCA_036393835.1 of Myxococcales bacterium. Classification (GTDB taxonomy): domain Bacteria; phylum Myxococcota; class Myxococcia; order Myxococcales; family 40CM-4-68-19; genus VBKO01. The sequence continues at coordinate 2,912 of DASWGI010000034.1, forward strand.
GGTCGCTCGCCGACATGGAGGAGCTGTTCGAGGGCATCCCGCTGGAGCGGGTCTCGACCTCGATGACCATCAACGCCACCGCCCCCATCCTCCTCGCCATGTACGAGCTGGCGGCGCGCAAGCGGGGCGTTCCGGACGAGCGGATCAGCGGCACGGTGCAGAACGACCTCCTGAAGGAGTTCGGCGCGCGCGGCGCGTGGCTCTTCCCCATCGAGCAATCGATGCGGCTCGCCTGCGACCTGATCGAGGACACGGTGCAGCGGCTGCCCCGCATGAACCCCATCAGCATCGCCTCGCACTACCGCGACGCGGGAGCCACGCCCGCCGAGGAGATGGCGTACACGCTTTCGGCCGGGCGCGCCTACGTGGAGGAGCTCATCCGCCGCGGGCTCCCCGCCGACCGGTTCGCGCCGCGCCTGAGCTTCTTCTTCTACACGTACACCAACTTCTTCGAGGAAGTGGCCAAGTACCGGGCCGGGCGGCGCATCTGGGCGCGGCTCCTGCGCGACCGCTACGGCGCGAAGGAGCCGGAGAGCTGGCGGCTGCGCGCCGCCTGCGTCTGCGGGGGCCACAGCCTGACCCGCGCCGAGCCGCTCAACAACATCGCGCGCACCACTTTGGAGACCTTCGCGGTCGCCTGCGCCGGCGTGCAGAGCGTCTTCACCGCCGCGTACGACGAGGCCTTCGCCATCCCCACCGAGCTGTCGGCGCGCACGGCGCTGCGCGTGCAGCAGGTGGTCGCCTACGAGACCGAGGTGGCGCAGACGGCCGATCCGCTGGGAGGCAGCTTCTTCGTCGAGGCGCTCACCGACGACATGGAGCGCGCCATCCGCGCGGTGATGGACGAGATCGAGTCGCGCGGCGGCATGGTCGAGTGCCTGCGGCAAGGCTGGGTGCAGCAGCGCATCGCGCAGCGGGCGTACGAGCACCAGCGAGCGGTGGAGAAGGGCGACGTGACCGTGGTGGGCGTGAACAAGTTCGCCACGGTCGGCGACGCGCACCGCGAGCCCGACCTGGAATTGGAGCAGGGCTCGCCGGAGGCGGCGCGCGACGCGGCGGAGCGGGTGAGGCGGGTGAAGCGCGAGCGGGACGGGGAGGCGGCGCGCGCCGCGCTGCAGCGGCTCTCGGAGGCGGCGGCGGGCAGCGGGAACGTCCAGCCGCGCATCCGCGACGCCGTGGCCGCGTACTGCACCGTCGGCGAGATCGCTTCGGTGTTGAAGGCGAAGTTCGGCGCATACCAGCCGCCGACGAAGTTCTGACGAGGTGGGGATGGAAACCGCCAGCCGCCCGCCGCGCGCCGCCAGCCAGGGCCGCATCCGCGTGCTCGTCGGCAAGCCCGGGCTCGACGGGCACGATCGCGGGGCGCGAGTCATCGCGGCGGCGCTGCGGGACGCGGGCATGGAGGTCGTCTACACCGGCCTGCGCGCGACCGTCCCGGCCATCGCCGCGGCGGCGGTGCAGGAAGACGTGGACGTCATCGGGCTGTCCATCCTGTCCGGCGCGCACGAGTCCATCTGCCGCAGGCTGCGCGACGAGCTGTCGCGCCGCGAGGCGCGGATCCCGATCGTGGTCGGCGGCATCATCCCGGCCGCGGATTACGGGAAGCTGAAGGAGTTGGGCGTGGCGGCCGTGTTCGGCCCGGAGTCGCCGCTCGCCGCAGTCGTGGACACGGTCCGTGCGGTCGCCACCGGCTCGAACCCGACCCCGACCTCGAACCCAACCTCGAACCCGACCTCCCGCCCCGGCATCCCGGCCACCCGCCTCGACCACACGGCGATTTGCGTCCGCGACATCGACGCCTCGATCGCGCTGATCGAGGAGCTGCTCGGCCAGAAGGTCGCGCACAAGGAATTCGTCGCCGCGCAGAAAGTCCACGCGGCCTTCTTCGACTTCCCCAACGGGGCGTCGCTGGAGCTGGTCGCGCCGCAGGGCAACGAGGGCCTGGAGAGGTTCCTGCAGAAGCGCGGCGACGCGCTCCACCACCTCGCGCTGCGCGTCCGCGATCTCGATGCGCTGCTCGCGCGCCTGGACGCCCGGGGCGTGCCGCTCATCGACAAGGTCTCCCGGCCCGGCGCGCGCGGGCACAAGGTCGCCTTCCTCCATCCCAAGGCCTTCGGCGGCACCCTGCTGGAGCTGGTCGAGGCCCACGAGGAGTCCCATGACGACGCTGCCGCTCGGTGAAGTCCCGCAGGAGCTCGGGGTGCTGCCCGAGAAGATGCTGGCCTGCACCATCCGCCCCGACCGGGAGGGCGACCCCGCGACCGCCATGCGCATCGAGGAGGTCGACCTGCCGCCGGTGGGTCCGAACGAGGCGCTGGTCCTGGTGATGGCCGCCGGGGTGAACTTCAACGGCGTGTGGGCCGCGCGAGGCAAGCCGGTCAGCGTCTTCAAGATGCACGGCGAGCCGTTCCACATCGCCGGCTCCGACGCCTCGGGGATCGTCTGGAAGGTGGGGGACCAGGTGAAGCGCTGGAAGGTGGGAGACGAGGTCGTCGTCCACTGCAACCAGAGCTGCGGGCAGTGCCCGGAGTGCAACGGCCTCGATCCGATGGCCTGCATCGAGCAGAAGATCTGGGGCTACGAGACGAGCTGGGGCAGCTTCGCGCAGTTCACCAAGGTGCAGGCCCAGCAGCTCTTGCGGAAGCCGAAGCAGCTGGGCTGGCTGGAGGCGGCGAGCTATGGCCTGACGTACTTCACCGCCTACCGGATGCTGGTGCACCAGGCGGAGGTCACCGCGGGCGACCACGTGCTGGTGTGGGGCGCGGCGGGCGGGCTGGGGGTCTTCGCCATCCAGATCTGCAAGATGCTCGGCGCCAACCCGATCGCGGTGATCGGCGGCAAGGACAAGTCGCAGCTGGTGCAGTCCTTGGGCGCGCCGATGTGGATCGACCGCAACGAGTTCCCGAACCTCGCGTACAAGCCGCCCGAATCGCCCGAGCGCGCCCGCGCGCGCGCCGAGGATTGCAAGAAGTTCGGAAAGCGGATCCGCGAGCTGACGGGCGGCAAGGACGTGGACGTCGTCTTCGAGCACGTCGGGCAGCAGACGTTCCCCACCAGCGTCTTCGTGGCGAAGCGGTTCGGGAAGATCGTCATCTGCGGCGCGACCACCGGGTTCGACCTGTCCTTCGACGTGCGGCACCTGTGGATGCGCCAGAAGCAGATCCTCGGCTCGCACTTCTGCAACGCGTACCAGGCCGAGCGCGCCAACCAGCTCGTGCACGAGGGGAAGATCCGGCCGGTGCTCGACCAGGTGTTCCCCTTCGGCGAGACGGCCAGGGCGCACGCGCTGATGGCGGCGAACCAGCACAAGGGCAAGATCGGCATCGCCATCCAGTGCGCCGCCGCCGTCGTTCCGCGCGCGGAGGAACAGGCCGCGTGACCGGCCCCGAGCGGGGGCCCGCGACTCCCGACCAGGCCCGCGCGGCGATCGAATCCTTCCTGCGCGAGAACCCCGGCCGCTTCGCGCTCCTGCCCGACGACGACGGCCGCGGAGCGCAGCTCCTCGAGGCGGGCACCGGCAAGACGCTGCGCGTGCGCTGGGACGAGATCGCCTTCGCGGCCGTGAAGCAGAACCCGGTCCGGCCGGCGCCGTACCTGGTTCTGGTCTTCGCCGGCGGCCGGCAGGTCGCGCTCGCGGACGTGGGCTTCGCCTTCGCGCCCTCGACGGCGAGCACGGGTCCGCTCCCCGACCTGCCCGCGACGTTCTGCTTCCGCGACTTCCGCCACCTCGCGTCCGGGGCGGAGGCGCTCCTGGGCGAGGAGGGCCGCGAGCGCGAGGCGGTCGCGGCGGTGCTGCTGGGGATCGCTCTGCTCGACGGAGCGCGCGCCGCCGGGCTCGACGTCTCGCGGGAGGAGCGGGAGCTGGAGGCGCTGCTCCGGCGTTTGGAGGAGCGCGGGGCGCGCGTGTAGGAAAAAAAGCACGGCGCCGCCCTATCCGGCGGCGGCCGTACCGTACAAAAACGTACGCCCAATCCTGCTTGACAATCGTTTTGCTTTTGCTAACTGTACGCGCGGCCGAACGGCGCGATGCGCACCGGCTTTGTTGCTAAGACTTTACGGAATCGGGAGGACCGATGGCGCGCGGTCGCGGTCGTCGAAACCAAGGGATGGGCGCGTGGGTGCAGAACCTCGGCGAGCAGATCGGCTCGCAGCTGGGCCAGATCATCGCCGAGAGCGTGCAGCGCTCGCTGCAGAGCACGATCGACGTGGGCGACATCGCTCGCCAGCTGGGCGTCGGCGGCCGCGGCCGAGGCCGGCGCGGCGGGGCGCGCGCCGTCTGCAGCGTGGCTGGATGCGGCCGCCCGGTGCTCGCCAAGGGATTGTGCCGCTCCCATTACTACCGGGCACGCTACCGCGCGCAGAAGGCCGGCACGCTGCAACCCAAGCGCCGCGGCCGCCGCGCCTCGCGCAAGAAGTCGGGCGGCGAGTCCAGCGCCAGCGAGGCGTCGGCGTCGTAAGCCGCCTCTTTCGGCCGCGGTGATCTGTTGTAGAGTCGGCGCGGATGCAATTCATCTGCGAAAGCTGCAAGGCGCATCTAATAGTCGCGGACGAGAAGATCCGGGGCAAGCGGCTCATCGTCCGCTGCAAGCGGTGCGGTGTGCAGATCCGCATCGTCGATCCCGCGCTCTTGCCGTCCCAGTCCGGCGGCAGGCCGCCCACCGGGCCGATCCGTACCTCGCCGGGGGCGCCCTCGCCGGCCGGCGGAACGTCGCAGTCGGGCGGCCGGCCCGCCACGGGGCCCGTCCGGACCTCGCAATCGGGTGGCAGGCCGTCCGCCGGACCGGTGGCGCGCGCGGCCGCGCCCCGGCGCGACACGGACACCGAGAGCACGCGCGCGATGGACAGCGAGGTGCTGGAGAAGGCGCTGCGCGCCAGCAAGGGCGAAGGAGCCGCGCCTCCCTCCCCGGCGCCGCCCGCCCCGCGCAGCGCGCCGCCTCCGCCGCCGCGCGATCCGGCGGTCTGGTTCGCGATGATCCAGGGCAATCAGGCGGGCCCGATCACGCGCGCGGAGCTGGCCCTCAAGGCGTCGGCGGGCCAGGTGGGTCCGCGCACGTACCTGTGGAAGGATGGGATGGAGTCCTGGATCCGGGCGAAGGACGTGCCCGAGTTCGTCCCGCTCTTCGCGGCGCCGCCGGCGCCGCCCCCGCCGCCGCGGGACGAGGCGCCCGCCGCGCAGCGGCCGGAGGCGCGGGAGCGGCGCGTCGAGCTGCCGTTCGAATCGGCCGCCGGGCACGTCACGCCGCCCTCCGCCGGGCACGTCACGCCGCCCTCCGCCGAGCCCGTCCCGGCTCCCGCGGCCGGAGTGGAGGTCGAGGAATCCGCCTCGCCCGACGCACCGACGCCGCCCGGTGGAATGCGGATCCCCGAGGAGGCCGGGTCGGCCGCCGCGCCGGGGCAGCCCGAGGCGGACCAGCCCGCGGCCGGCGACTCCGCCGCCTTGGCGCCGGGTGCGCTGGACCTGGCGCGGTGGGGAGCGGCCGAGCTGTCCAAACCTCGCGCGCAGACGCCGACGCCTCTCCCCAAGGCGGCCCCGCCCCCGGCGACGGCCCGCGAGTTCCGGATCGGCCAGCCCGAGCGGCGTGCTCCCCTCCGCGCGCTGCTGGTGGTGCTGGCGCTGGCGGGCGCGCTCCTCGCCTTCGCGCTCCTCTCCGAACGCAAGGACCGGGCGTCCGATCCGGCGCAGCAGGGCACCGCGCCGAGCGGCACCGCGCAGACGCCCACTCCCGCGGACGGCGAGCGCAAGCCGGAGGAGAAGCCCGCGGCGACCGCTCCCGGCGACCCGCCCGCCGCCGCGCCGGCGCTCAGCCCGGACGAGCTGAAGCGCAAGGTCGACGAGAGCAAGCCCGTCCTGCAGGGCTGCGTCGACGAAGCGGTCAAGCGGGACCCCTCGCTGCAGGTCGGCAAGATCCTCATCTCGACCACCATCGCCCCTTCCGGCGCGGTGACGAGCGCCCGGATCGACCAGAAGGCGGTCGACCAGAGCCCGCTGGGCGCGTGCCTCAAATCGGCCGCCCGCCGGATGCAGTTCCCGCCCTTCGCGGGCGAGCCGTTCGCGGTCGACATCCCCATCGTCGTCACGGGCGCGCCTTGATCGGCGCGCTCGCTGCCGAGCTGCGCTCGGGGCGGGCCGCGCTCTCGCTGCTGTCCTTGCGGCTCGCCGAGGCGGCGGGGCTGCTCCCGGCGGGGACGTGCGCGCGGATCCCCGATCGGGGCGAGGCGGAGGAGGCGGCGCGCGAGCTGCGGGCCCGGACGGGCGGCGCGCTGCCGCCCTGGCCGCTGCCGCGAGAGGCCTTTGGGAAGGTTGCGCGCGCGCTGCTCGCCGGCCCTGCGCCGGAGCCGGAAGCCGCGCCGCCGTGGGCCGGAGGAGGCGGACCGGCGCGCGCCGGCGCCCCCCGGGCGCGGTTCTCCTTCTCGTTCTGCGCCGCGGCGGAAGAGCTCTTCGCGCTCCACCTCGGCGCGCACGGCAGGCGCTCCGCGGGCCTGTACTACACGCCGGCGGCCGTCGCGGCGGAGGTGGTGGCGCTGGCGTTGCGGCACGGCTCCTCGCGATCGCCGTCGCGCGTGCTGGACCCCTGCGCGGGCGCGGGCGCCTTCCTCTGCGCGGCGGCGGCCGCTGTCCCCGCCGCGGCGCTGTCCGGGGCGGACCTGCACGCGGACGCCCTGCGCGCCGCGCGCGCCGCCCTGGCGCTCCTGGGCGCACGGGCGGAGCTGCGGCGCGCGGATTCGCTGCGGGCACGGCTGCCGCCCGCGGACCTGCTCGTCGGGAATCCTCCGTACGGGCATGTCGCCGACGCGGCCGAGCGCGCTTTCCTGTTGGACAGGCTGCCCGCGCTCCGCGGGGGCGAGATCGACCGCTACGCGGCCTTCCTGCTGCGGAGCCTGTCGCTCCTCCGGCCCGGGGGGACGGCGGCGCTCCTGGTCCCCGACACGTGGATGACCAACGCCCGCTCCGGCCCATTGCGCGAGGCGGTGCTGGACGCCGCCGACCTCGCGGCGGTGTGCGACCTCGGCAAGCCGTTCGCCGCGGCCAAGGACACCCGCGTGCAGGCGGTGGTGCTGGTGCGAAGGACGGCCGGCCGGCGCCCGCCACGGGCCGCGCGGGTGCTGCGCGGGCGCGAGCGGCTCGCCGACGCGCCCCGCGCCGAGCTGCGCCAAGGCGTCGGGCGCGGGTGGCAGCTCTACCGGAGCGCCGCCGAGCGGCGGCTCTGCGCGGCCCTCGAGGCCGCCGGGGCGCCGCTCGAAGAGCTGTGCGACGTAGGATACGGCTTGCGCACCGGCGACAACGCGCGCTTCGTGGCGCGGCGGCCGCCGCGTCCGGGGGAGGTCGCGCTGGTGGGCGGCGAGGACGTGGTGCCCTTCGCGCTCCGCTTGCGTCCCAAGGCGCTGCGCGCTCCCACCGCGCAGCTGCGCGCCCTCGCGGAACGGCAGCTCGGCCGGCCACGCGTGTGCGTGCAGCGGATCCGGACCAACTCGCGCGCCCCGCACGCGCGCTGGCTCGAGGCGGCGCCCGTTCCACCGGACATGGTGTGCCTCGACTCGCTGTCCACCCTCTCGTGCGACGACGCCGACCGGCTCTGGGCCCTTCTCGCGGTGCTCGGCAGCGTCGCGCTGCAGCGCTACCACCGGCTCCGCACCACCGACGTGAACGTCAAGCCCGCCGTCCTGCGCGAGCTGCCGGTTCCGCGCGCGCTGCTCCAGGCGGGGGCCGCGGGCGCGCTCGCGGGCCTTTCGCGGGCCCGGGCGGCGGAAGCGGCGGCGGGCGCGCCGCACCTGGCCAGGGCACCGATCGAGGTCGCCGCCCCCGCGCTCGAACGCGCCATCGACGCCGCCGTGTACCGGCTCTTCGGGCTCGGCGAAGAGAAGGTCGCCGAGGCCGAGCGCGGGTTCTGGGGTCCGCGCTTTCCGGTGGAGTTCCCGAAGCTTGCGCAGGAGTGTCAGACGCCCCGTGTAGCCTGAGCGCAACTTCGGAGGTCGCCGATGACGGCCGTGGGGTTCGCTCTTGCGCTCGGAGTGGGATGCGTCGCGTTCTGCCTCGGCTGGCTGCTCGCGCTGTCGCGCGCCGGCCGGGGCGAAGCCGGGCTGCAGGACGCGTTGCGGACCGAGTCGGCCCGGTGCGCGGGGTTCGAGGCGGTCTTGCAGGCGGAACGAAGGGCAGCCGAGGAGAAGGCGAAGTCCTCCGACGAGATGAACGCCCGGTTGCAAGACGCGTTCAAGTCGCTCTCGGTCGACGCGCTGCGCTCGAACAGGGACGAGTTCCTGCGCGTCGCGCAGCTCTCGATGGAGAAGTTCCAGGAGGCGGCGCGCGGCGACCTGGACCAGCGGCAGAAGGCCATCGCCGACCTGGTCGTTCCGGTGCGCGAGTCGCTCGACAAGGTGGACGGAAAGGTGCAGGAGCTGGAGAAGTCCCGGGCGGGCGCGTACGCGGCGCTGTGGCAGCAGGTGAAATCGCTCCACGACGAGACGGGGAAGCTGGCGACCGCGCTGCGGGCGCCCGCGCATCGGGGACGCTGGGCCGAGATCCACCTCCGGCGCGTGGTCGAGCTCACGGGTCTCTCGGAGCACTGCGACTTCTTCGAGCAGGTCACGGTCGCGGCCGACGGGTCCACCCTGCGGCCCGACATGGTGATCCGGCTGCCGGCGGGACGGACCGTGCTGGTCGACGCGAAGGCGCCGCTCGGCGCGTACCTCGAGGCCACCCAGGCCTCCGATGAGCCGACGCGAACCGCGCGGCTGCGCGACCATGCGGCGCAGGTGCGGCAGCACGTCTTGCAGCTCAGGCGCAAATCCTACTGGGAGAGATTCGAGGACAGCGCCGAGTTCATCGTCATGTACTTGCCCAACGACGCGCTCCTCGCGGCTGCCCAGGAACAGGACGGCGAGCTGCTCGAGTGGGCGCTGTCGGAGCGCGTGGTGCTCGCCACTCCCGCCACCCTGTTCGCGCTGCTCCTCACCGTGGCGCACGGCTGGAAGCAGGAGAAGGTCGAGATCAACGCGCGCGAGATCGCCAATCTCGGGCGCGAGCTGCACAAGCGGGTCTCGGACTCCGCCGCCCACCTGGGCAAGCTGGGGCGCCACATCGAAGGGACGGTTCGCGCGTACAACGACACGGTGGGGTCGCTCGAGCGTCGCGTGCTGCCCGCGGCGAGGCGGTTCGAGGACCTGCAGGCATCGCACGCGGACGTCGAGATCGAGCCGCTCGTGGCGCTGGAGAGCGCGCCCCGGCCGCTCCTCGCGCCGGAGCTGACGGCAAAGGAGGTCCCCGAGGACGCGAACTGACGGCCGCCGCCGATAGGGCGGCGCTGCTCTCTTGGACCGGCCTGCCCGGGCCGTCCTTGACCGTCCCGACCTCGCAAGTTAGCTTCCCGCGGCGCAAGAGCGCGCCGAGGTCGCACCTTGCCGGAAAACCCAACGACCACGCGGTTCAAGCGCATCTTGCTGAAGCTTTCCGGCGAGGCGCTGATGGGGGACAACAAGTACGGCATCTCCCCCAAGGTGCTGGAGCAGGTCGCCGAGGAGATCCGCGACGTCATCGAGCTGGGCGTCGAGGTCGGCATCGTCATCGGCGGCGGCAACATCTTCCGCGGCGTCTCCGCCTCGACCGAAGGGATGGACCGCGCCAGCGCCGACTACATGGGGATGCTGGCCACGGTGATCAACGCGCTGGCCCTGCAGGACTCGCTCGAGAAGCGGGGCGTCTATACCCGCGTGCAGTCGGCCATCGAGATGCAGCAGCTCGCCGAGCCGTACATCCGCCGCCGCGCGGTGCGCCACCTGGAGAAGGGCAGGGTGGTCATCTTCGCCGCCGGGACGGGTAATCCGTACTTCACCACCGACACCGCCGCGTCCCTGCGCGCGATGGAGATCCACGCCGAGGTGATCCTCAAGGCCACGAAGGTGGACGGCGTCTACTCGGCCGACCCGGTGAAGGACCCCAGCGCGGAGCGGTACACGCAGCTCAGCTACCTGGACGTCCTCAAGAGGAACCTCAAGGTGATGGACTCCACCGCCATCTCGCTCTGCATGGACAACGACCTGCCCATCATCGTCTTCGATCTGGGAGTGCGCGGGAACATCCTCCGCGTGGTGCGGGGCGAGGCGGTGGGGACCACGGTCGGCACGCTCAAGCCGCGCGCCGCCTGAGGAGGGCACCATGGGCATGGCAGAGGACGTCATCTCGGACCTGCGCGGGCGCATCGGGAAGACCTTGGACGATCTCCGGCGCGACCTGGCCAAGGTGCGCACCGGACGCGCCAACCCGCAGCTCCTCGACTCGGTGCGCGTCGAGTACTACGGTACGCCCACGCCGCTCAACCAGGTCGCGAACGTGACGGTGGCCGACCCGCGGCTGATCGTCATCAAGCCGTGGGAGAAGTCGATGATCCAGCCCATCGAGAAGGCCATCAACGCGGCCGGGCTGGGGATCAACGCGCTGCCCGACGCCGAGGTGGTGCGGGTGCCCATCCCCGCCTTGACCGAGGAGCGCCGGAAGGAATTCGTCAAGATCGTCAAGCAGAAGGGCGAGGAGCACAAGATCGCCATCCGCAACGAGCGGCGCGACGCCAAGGAGATGATCGAGGAGCTGGTCAAGGGCGGGGACCTGGCGGAGGACGAGGGAAAGAAGGCGCTGGAGAAGGTGCAGTCCGAAGTGGACGCCGGCATCAAGAAGGTCGACGAGACGATCGCCGGCAAGGAAAAGGACCTGATGCAGGTCTGAAGGCGCGGGGGCTTCCAACGTGGCTGCGAGGAAGAAAGGGACGGCGAAATCCGGCGGCGGCAGGAGCCTGCTCGAGGCAGCCCGCGAGCACCAGGACGCGCTCCTCGCGGCGGGCCTGCCGTCGCAGGTGCTGGAGGATCTGGAAACCGCGCTGCGTGGGATGGCGGCGGGCGGTCAGCCGGGCCCCGCGGCGCAGGTGCTGATCCGCGACCTGGGGCGCGAGGTGGGCGAGATCCAGGCAGCCGTACGCAAGGAGTTCCCCGGGAACGCGGCGTTCCAGTCGGTGTTCAAGGCCGACGCGCCCGTCCCCGGCGAGCCGCGCCAGCTGCTGGCGCTCGGACGGCTGGTCGCGCGCGAGGCGCCCGACTACTCGGCGAACCTGATCAAGTACGCCATCAATGCCGCCACCGTGAAGCACCTTTCGTACCTCTGCGACCAGCTGGAAAAAGAGCTGGGCGGAGCGGATCCCGGCTCCGCCGCCAAGGCGGCCGAGGAGCAGATCCGGGCCGCGGCGGCGCGGGCGTTCAAGGGACGGCCGGAGCTGGCGGCATTCAGTCGACGCCCATAGGGCGGCGCTGCGCTTTCGAAGCGCGGACGTCGCGGCATCCGTCTCAGACCCGGCTGCCCGCTCCCAATCGGGGCCTCGGGCATCTACACTGCTCGGACATGTCCCTCGACCTGAAAGGCCCGGCCGGGCTGTCCGAGCCGATCGGCGGCAAGGCCCAGTTGATCGATTACTTCAGGGGCGCCGAGAAGCCGCGCGCCGAGTGGAAGGTCGGGGTCGAGCACGAGAAGATCGGCATCGTCGACGGCACGTTCGAGGCCGTCCCCTATTACGGGGAAACCGGGATCCGGTCGATCCTCGACGCGCTCGCGCGCGAGGCCGGCGGGGCGCAGCACGCGCACCGCGAGAACGGCCAGCCGATCGCGGTCCTCAAGGACGGCGCCAGCGTCACCCTCGAGCCGGGCGGCCAACTCGAGCTGTCCGGCGCGCCTCACCGCAGCCTGCGCGCCGCGCGGGACGAGATCGAGCGCCACCTCGCGGTCCTCCGGGGCGTCAGCCGGCAGCGCGGCGTGCGTTGGCTGGCGACCGGCTACCGCCCGTTCGGATCGCGCGACGAGGTGCACTGGATGCCCAAGGGGCGCTACGCCGCGATGCGCAAGTCGCTCGGCCCGCGAGGCCGGCTCGCGCTGGACATGATGCTCATGACCGCCACCGTCCAGGCGAACCTGGACTGGAGCGACGAGCGGGACCTGGCCGAGAAGGTGCGCGCGGCCAGTTCCGCTTCGCCGCTCGTGACCGCGCTGTTCGCCAACAGCTCGGTCATCGCCGGGCGCGACAGCGGGTGGCTCGACTTCCGCTACCAGGTCTGGCGCGAGTGCGACCCCGACCGCTGCGGCCTGCTCGAGCCCATGTTCCGCGACGGCTGGGGATACGAGGCGTACGTCGACTGGGCCCTGAGCGTCCCGATGCTGTTCGTGCGCCGCGGCTCCGAGTACCTGGATGCGCGCGGCCAGACGTTCGGCGACTGGCTGCGGACCGGCCGGCTGCGGTCGGGCGGGGTGGCCGAGCCGCGCCTCGGCAACTGGGTGGATCACCTGACCACGCTGTTTCCCGAAGTGCGGGTCAAGCGGGTGCTCGAGCTGCGCGGCGCGGACATGGTTCCTCCTCCTTACCTGCACGCCCTGGCCGCCGTCTGGGTGGGCCTCCTGCACGACCCCTCGGTCCGCCAGGCTGCCTGGGAACTGACGAAGGGGTGGACCTTCGCGCAGCGCCTCGAGTTCCAGGGGGACGTCGCGCGACGCGCGCTCGATGCGCAGGGCCCCGGCGGGCGCACCGCGCGCGACCTGGCCCGCGAGCTGCTCTTCGCCGCGCGCGCCGGGCTGTCCGCCTGGGCCGCCGAATCGGGCGACGACGTGCGCGGCGCGCTCGATCCGCTCGAGGACGTCCTCGCCCGCGGCACCCTGGCCGAGCGGGCGCTCGTGGTCCTGCAGGAAGCGCGCGGCGATCCCGCCGCGCTGGTCCGTTTCTGGCAAATCGCCTAGTCGCCGCCGTATTCGGCGGCGCTACGCTTTTCACAGTGCGGACGTTATGGGATGCGCTTTAGTCGCCGCCCCCCCAAGCCAGGGCGGCCCGACGCTTTTCATTGTGCGGACATTATGGGATTCAGCGGAGAACACGGATCCACCACGTGAGGAGATCGAACATGAAGACCGCCCTGGCAGTCCTGCTGTTCGCAGCGCCCGCGCTGGCCGTCGAGCTCCAGGTCGACCCGGCCCATTCCACCGCCGGCTTCGCCATCAAGCACATGATGGTGAGCACCGTGCACGGCAGCTTCGGGAAGGTCACCGGAACGGTGAACCACGACCCGAAGGACCCGACCAAGAGCAGCGCGAACATCCAGATCGATCCGGCCAGCCTCGATACTCGTGTCGAGAAGCGCGACGCGCACCTCAAGTCGGCCGACTTCTTCGAAGTGCAGAAGTGCCCGGACATGAGCTTCAAGTCGACCAAGATCGAGAAGGCGGGCGAGAAGAAGTACAAGGTCACCGGCGACCTCACCATGCACTGCACCACCAAGCCCGTCACCCTCGACGTCGAGGGATTGAACGGTCCGGTGAAGGGGGCGCAGGGCGCGAACTTGTACGCCGCGACCGCGACCGGCAAGCTGAGCCGGAAGGACTTCGGCCTCACCTGGAACAAGGCGCTGGAAGCCGGTGGCGTGGCGGTGGGCGACGAAGTGCAGCTGGTCGTTGACCTCGAGATGACCGATTCCCCTCCTGCGGCGAGGAAGGAAGCGCAGGCGGAGACCAAGCCGGCCAACAAGTAGCGGCAGCGGCGCCCGCGCGGGAGGCTCAGCGCCTCCCCGCGAAAACCGGGCAGTCGTTCTGGTCGGCATCGCGGCAGATGCGGACCGATCCGTTGCAACTGTAATCGCCGCCCGAGTACAGACCGAGCGTCCGGCAATAGGGCACCGCGTCCGGGCAGTCCCCGTCGGATCCGCAGCGCAGGTGGCAGAGACCGTCTCCGACGTCCCGGCAACCGAGCTTGTCGCCGGGCGGCAGCAGACTGCAGCTCTGATCGACGTAGATGAAGTCCTGCGCACCGCAGGTCCGAGACGGGCGGCCGCAAGCGGCGGCGAACAGAGCGATCGCGACGACGAGACGCACGCAGGGAATCTGGCCGGTCGCCTGCCGGGAGCCAAGCATTGCGGACCAGGCAGCGTCCGGCATCTGACTGCCGTTGTTCGGTCCTCGGACGCGGAATGCACGATCTGCTGACCGTCACGCCGCGAATCGCCTTGCGTCCCGTGCTGCCGCGCGGCTAGGTTGCGCCCCCTCGCCGGGAGATCTCGATGGCGCGCCCAGCGCTCCAGATCGGCTATCACGACCACTGCTTCGACGGAGTCGCGTCCTCGGCCACCTTCTTGCGGTTCTATCGGGAGAAGGTCCTGCCCGGGCTCGCGATGGACCAGGTCGCCTTCCGCGGGCTCGCGCACCGCGCCGGGCAGATCTTCGGCGAGGAAGCCTTCGCGGGCCAGGAGAACGCGGTGGTCGACTTCCGCTATACCAAGGACCCGCGCCTCACCTGGTGGTTCGACCACCACCAGAGCGCGTTCGAGTCGCCGGCGGACGAGGCGCATTTCCGCGCCGACCGCTCGGGAAGGAAGTTCTGGGACCCGACCGCGAAGAGCTGCACGCGCTTCCTCGCCCGCGTCTGCCAGGAGCGGTTCGGCTGGGACTTCTCTTCCTTGCAGGAGCTCGTCGACTGGGCGGAGGTGATCGACGGAGCGCAGTTCCCCGACGCGAAGACGGCGGTCGAGCTGACCCAGCCGGCGATGCAGCTCATGCTGCTCATCGAAGCCACCAAGGACCCCGAGCTCTGCCCGCGGCTCATCCGCGATCTCTCGCAGCGGCCGCTCTCGGAGGTGCTGCGCGAGCCCTGGGTGCTGCAGCCGCTCGCGCCGCTGCTCGCCCGGCACCGCGATCTCGTGCGCACGGTGACGCAACGCCTGCGCGTCGATGGCGCGGTCGCGGAGTACGACCTGGCCGACCTGGGCGTAGACAACGTGAACAAGTTCATCGCCTACGCGGCCGATCCCTCCACGGTGTACACGGTCGCGGTCACCCGCGGCCCGAATCGCAGCAAGGTGTCCTTGGGCTCCAATCCCTGGAAGCAGGACCTGCGCCGCCACAACCTGGCCCGCATCGCCGAACGCTACGGCGGTGGCGGCCACCCCGCCGTGGCCGCGATCAGCTTCAAGCCCGAGCAGCTCGAAGAGGCGCGTTCAGCGGCCCGCACGATCGCCGCCGAGCTGCGCAACGGCTGAGCCTCGCCGCAGGTGCGCTGCCTCAGGCCGTCGCGACCACGGGCCAGCGCGCCAGCGCGGGGAGGCGCACCCTGCCGTCCGGCGGGCGCGCCGCGGGAACGGGCCGCACCTCGCGCTCGGCGAAGGCGCGCTTCCAGGAGGCGAAGGACCCTCCCGCGCGCCAGGCCTGCTCGGCCGCGAGCCCCGCCTCGGCGCCGCCTTGCGCGAGCACGTACTCGACCCACGCCCAGCGCGCGCTGGTGGGCCGGACCTCCGCCCTCCCGCGCAGCCGCGCGCGGAGGAAGGCGAGCTTCGCCTCCACCTCGGGGACGCCGGCGTACGGCGCTCCGTCCATGGGCGTGTTGCGCTTCGCCACGAACGGCGCGCAGCCGAACGAGAGCGGCACGATGCGCGAGATCTCTTCCGAGAGCCGCGCGAGCTCGGCGAGGTCGTCCTCCGTCTCTCCGGGCAAGCCGACCATCAGGTACAGCTTGAGCTTGTGGAACCCCGCCTCGCGCGCCAGCTCCGCGACCCGCAGCAGCTGCGCCGAGGTGGTGCGCCGGTCGAGGGCCTTGCGCAGGCGCTCGCTCGCGCCGTCCGCCGCGGTGGTCAGCGTCCTCGCTCCGGCGCGCTTGAGGAGCGAGACCAGCTCCGGCCGCGCGCAGAGGCGGTCCGCCCGCAAGCTGGAGATGCCCACCTCCCGCCCGTCGTCGATCAGCGTCCGCACCAGCTCCACGATGCGCGGGTGGTCGGTGACCGCCGCGCCCACCAGGCCCACGCGCCGCGCGCCCTCGGGGATTAGCTCGAGCACGCGCTCCGGCGTCACCGTGCGCATGCCGCCGTTGGTGGTGCGGCGCATGACGCAGTAGGTGCACCCGCGCGAGCACCCCCGCTCCGGCTCGATGAGGAACATGTTCCGCAGCTCGGTGTGCGGGGTGACGATCTGCGACCGCGCCGGGAGCCGGCCGTCGTCCGCCTTGACCACCGGCGGGGGCGACGGAGCGAGCGCCGGAGCCCAGAAGCCCGGCCGGCGCGCGAGACGCTCGACCAGCTCGCGCTTGCTCCCCGCGGCGCCCAGCGCGTCGCACAGCTCGTGGACCAGGTCCTCCGACTCGCCCATCACCACCAGGTCCGCGAACGCAGCGAGCGGGACGGGGTTCGAGAAGGTGAGCGGCCCGCCGCACACGATGATCGGATGCGAGTCCGCGCGGTCCGCCGCGCGCACCGGCAACCCGGACAGGTCGAGCATCTCGAGCAGGCCGGTCAGCTCCAGCTCGTAGCTGATCGAGAATGCGAGAGCGGCGAACTCCCCGATCGGCCGCTGCGTCTCGACCGTGCACACGGGGACGCGGGCGGCGCGATGGCCCTCCACGTCCTCGGGCAGGAAGGCCCGCTCGGCCGCGCACCCGCGGTGCCCGTTGAGCTCCCGGTAGATGGTCTGGAACCCCAGCGAGCTCATCCCCACGTGGTACGGGCTCGGATAGCAGAGCGCCACCCGCGTCGCCCCCGGGCTCGAGAGGGTCCCCTGCTCGTCGGCGAGGCGGGCCCGCAAGGGTTCGAGGAGGGCCCATCGGCTCTGCATGCGCGCTGGAGGTAACACGCGAGGGGCGGGGAAGCCATCCGGCCGGCCGGATGGTACAGATCCGCCATGCGGCCCTGCCTGGCGTGGTGCGTGCTGCTGTGTGCTTGCGCCGAGTGGGGACGGCCGCCGCTGACCGCGCCGTATCGCGCGGGCGAGCCGCTGCTGCAGGAGCAGGCGCTCGTCGGCCTGGCCCCCGACGGCGCCGCCGCCGCGGTGCAGCTGATCGACGCGGAGGGGGTGGCGCCCCGGCTCGAGCTGCTCGCGCTCGACCCGCGCGGCGGGGAGACGCGGCGCCTCGCGGCCGCTCCGGAAGGAGCCGCCCGAGCCGCCGCGCGGAAGCTGCGCGCCGAAGGGCGGCGCCCCGTACCGCTCCTCGCCCGCATCGTCGCCGAGGAATGGCCGGAGGCGCAGGCCGCCGCCACCGCGTCCGGGTTCTCTCCCCGGGCGCCGGCAGCGCCCGAGCCCGGCAAGCGCCGGTGGCCCGTCACCGGCGCGCCCGGAGCGGGATCGTTGCCTCTGGTCCTGCGCACGGAGTTGACCGCCGGCGATCCTCCCGCGTTCGTGCTGCTGCTCGGCGAGCGCCCCGGCGGAGAGGTGGGCGGGGACGAGGTGGAGCTGGTCCGGCAGCCCATCGCGGGAACGCCGGTCGAGGGAGAGCTGTGGCTGTGGAAACGGACGGCGTGGCTCCTCTCGGGGTCCGTCGGCGAGGACGAGCCGCTGCGGCGGGCGGTGGGCCTGCGGCGCGGGTCGCTGGCGCGCGGGGAGTCGCAGATCCACAACGCGCACGGTTTCTCCGACTACTCCGCCGGCGATCTCGACGCCGCCCGCCGAGAGTTCGACCGGGCCATCGCCGCGGATCCCCGCTTCGTCGACGCGCTCTACAACGCAGCCTCGACGGCGGCCCTCGCCGACCGCCCGGCCGAGGCGGTCGCGTACCTCCGCCGCGCGGTCGAGGTGGATGCGCGGCGCGTGCAGGTCCTGGGCAGGGACGACGACGACCTGAAGCTGCTCCGCCGGCGGCCGGACGTGCGGGCGCTCCTGGGGTTGAAGCGGCCGCCGCCCGAAACGTCAGAGGATGGGAAGGACCGCTGAGGCAAGGTGCCGGTTATGGTAGCGTCCGCCACCCCCGAGGAAGGAACCAAGGCCGCGATGCGTACTCCCAACCACCCGCGCCTTCGTGGCGCGTGCCGCCTGCGCTCCGCTGCCACCGCCCTTGCCGCATCCTGCGCGTTCCTGCTGGCCTGTGCCGGTCTGCCGGCGGCGGCGCAGGCCGCCCCGCAGGCGCAGCCCGCGCCTTCCGCCGGGCGAGGTCTTTCCGAGGAGCAGGCGCGGCGGATCGTCCCGCGCGCCGACCTCTCGGGCCTGAGCGACGAGCAGCGCGCCCAGTTCCTCGAGGTGGCTGGAGACGTGTTCGACTACGCCGGCTGCAAGGACACCCTGGCGAAGTGCCTGGGCGCGAACGTGCAGGACGTGCACGCGGTGCGCATGGCCGAGCTGGTCAAGGCGCTGCTCCTCGAAGGCGGCACGCCGTCGCGCCTGATCGAAACGGTCGAGAGCTACTACGCCTCGTTCGACGCCTCCAAGCGCCAGGCGCTCAAGACGAACGACTGCCCGATGCTGGGCGACCCGAAGGCTCCCGTCGCGGTGGTCGAGTTCAGCGACTACCAGTGCCCGCACTGCGCGGTCGCCAACAAGCCGCTGCACGACCTCGTCACCGGCCCCGAGAAGGGCAAGGCGAGATTGTGCTCGAAGTTCTTCCCGCTCCCCGGCCATGCGCGCGCGCGCATCGCCGCCGGCTGCGCCGAGTACGCCCGCCGCCAAGGCAAGTTCTGGCCGATGAACGACCTGCTCTTCGCCCACCAGGACGAGCTGGACGACGACAGCCTCAAGGGCTACGCGAGGCAGCTCGGGCTCGACGGCGCGCAGATGCTCAAGGAGGTCTACGCCGGCCGCTTCGAAGGCGTGATCGAGGCCCACCTGCAGGAGGGAATCGCCGCGCGGGTGCAGGCGACCCCCACCGTGTTCGTCAACGGCCGCCAGCACGTGCTGCCCATGAAGCTGCAGTTCCTCCAGCGGTCGGTCGAGGACGAGCTGGAGTGGCAGCAGAACAAGGCGTTCGTCTACGAGGGACGCGACGGCCGGGAGAAGAAGGGTTGACACAGGTCCCGGCGGCAAGCGCCGGGCGCTCCGCGAGGGTTCCCCCCCCGCCGACCTGCTGAACTTCCTCCACAACGGGCGGCGCGACGGCGTGCTGCTCGCGCGGAGCGGCGGGACGGAGCGCGCGGTGGCGCTGATCCATCTGCTCGTCGCGCAGAGCGGCGCTACGCTTTTCAAAGCGCGGGCGCTAAGGGATGCATTCAGTGGCCGGTCTGCTCAGTCCGCGCGAGGTGCCGCTGCTGACGCCCCAACTGCCGGGGACCTCGGGCTTGGTGCGCGTGTCCGAGCAGGACTTCCGCGTGGAGGAGCTGCCGCTCTACGAGGCCCGCGGCGAGGGCGGGCACCTTCTACTCCTGGTCGAGAAGTCGGGCCGGACCACGCCCGAGGTCGCGCGCGAGCTGGCGATCGCGCTCGCCGTTCGCGAGCGCGAGGTGGGCTACGCGGGGCTGAAGGACAAGCGCGCGGTCGCCGTGCAGCGGTTCAGCGTCCCGGTGCCGCCGCGCAGCCCGGACTTCGCGCGGCGCGGCGCTGCCGCGGCGGGGACGGGCTGGCGCGTGCTGTCGGCCGCGCTCCACGGGAACAAGCTGCGGCCCGGACACCTGCGCGGGAACCGCTTCCGGATCGTGGTGCGCGGCGTGGTGGAGGGCGCGCTGGAGCGGGCCGAGCGCGTCTGTGCCGAGCTGCGGTCGCGCGGGGCGCCCAACCTGTACGGCGCGCAGCGGTTCGGGCAGCGCGGCGACAACGCCGCGCTGGGCGCGGCCATCCTCCGGCGCGAGGCGGCGCCGCGCGATCGGTTCCTCCACCGGCTCGCGCTCTCCGCGTTGCAGGCGGAGCTGTTCAACCGCTGCCTGTCGGCCCGGCTGCGCGACGGCCTGTTCGATGTGGCCATCCCGGGGGACGTGCTGCGCAAGCGGCAGACGGGCGGTCTGTTCGTGTGCGAGGACGCTTCCGCGGACACGCCGCGCGTCAAGGCAGGCGAGGTCGATCCCACGGGCCCTCTCCCCGGCCATTCCCTGTTCGCCACCCGCGCCGACGCTCTCGCCCGCGAAGCCGCCGTCGTCTCCGAGGCAGGCGTGGATCCCCGTTCCTTCGCCGCCGGCGGCGGCGAGATGGAAGGGTCGAGGCGCCCCTACCGGGTCGCGGTGGAGGACCTCCGCGTCGAGGCAGCGGGCGCGGACGCAGTGGTGCTCGAGTTCGCGCTTCCCAGGGGCAGCTATGCAGCATGCGTCCTGCGGGAGGTGATGAAGGAGGGCCCTCCTGCGGAGGAGGACTGATTGCGAAGGCCGACGGCGACGCCGTCCGCTGGCCGCGATTGAACCTTTGACCGGTTCCTCCGCACGAGGTAGCACATTGGTTCCAATGACGCGTACCCGGCTCTGGACTTTCGCTGCCCTGGTCGCGGTGGTCCTGGTGGCGAATCTGGCGCTGGTGTCGGCCCGGTTCGCGCAGACGGTCGAGGAGGGGTTGGCATCCCGCCTGACCGTGGCGTCCGGCGGATTGCGCACCCAGATCGAGCTGGTCGACCTGCGCAGCTCGCCCCGGATCGCTGCGTTCAACCCGGAGCTGGTCGAGGCGACCAAGCCGGGCGCCGACGCGTCGCAACAGCCGTCCCGGCCGGACGAGCGCGCCCTGCGGGCGGCGGCGGCCGCGCTCCAGCCCGAGCCCGATCTGCTGGTGGTGGCGACCGCCCACGCCGCCGCGGTCTCGCGCCGGGGCAAGGCCGCCTCGCTTTCCGAGGACCCGGCCCGGCTGCCGCTGATCCGGATCGCGCTGGAGGGCGGAGGCGCATCGCCCCAGTTCGTCCCCGAAGGCGGCAAGCTGTACCGGGCGGCGGCGGCGCGCATCCCGGGCAACGCCGCGGTGGTGTTGACCGGGACGCTGATCGACGACCGCTTCGCCGCGCAGCTCCGCAGCCTGGTCGACGCGGACGTGACCTTCCTCCAGCAGGGCGCGGTGGTGGCCAGCTCGCTGCCTCCCGACGATCGCGCCGCGCTGGCTGCGTGGGCGAAGGCGCCGGCCGGCGCCGGGTTCGGAGCGCTGCGCGTCGCGCTGCCCTACGTCGGGACGCGCTTCTCGGAGCACCTCCCGCTCGGCGCTCCTCGCGCCGCGACCCGGGCGGCGCTGGCGCCGCTCGCGCAGGGCATCCAGGGCGCGGTCTCCGTGCCGGCCGCCCCGCACCTCGCCTGGCTCGCTCGCTACCAGGCGTTCTACGCGGCGGGCTGGGCGCTCTTCGTCCTCGCCGCCTTCGTCTCGGGCCTGTTCGCCGGCAGCGCCCCCCGAGCGCCAGCCGCGGGCCGGCCGGCGCCGGCTCCTTCTCCGGCGCGTGCGAGGAAGGAGGAGGCCCAGGCGCGGGCAGAGCCCGCGGCTTCGGAGGCCCCCTGGAGCGACGAGCCGGTCTCCGCGCCCCGGCGGGCGGCCGCCGGGGGACGCGAGCCGCTCGATCCGGCGCTGGCGCCGATTCCCGCCAGGGACGAGGAGCCGCAGTTCGGCCAGCTTCCGGCGTCCGCGGGCGCCGATCCAATGTGGAGCGACGATTCGTTTCGGCCGCCCGGAGGCGCGCAGAGCGAGCTGGCGCCGAGCGGGCTGGAGCTCGCGAGCGAACCGCCCGCCCGGAACGCCCCCCGCGAGCAGGACGGGGAGCAGCCCGGCGCCGCGCCCGCGGCGCTCGGCGCGGGCTGGTCGGATGCCCCCGCTGCCGGTGCCGCGCCTGCTCCGGGAGGATGGGGAGCGGCGGATCCGGGCACCGCGGAGCCGTGGCCGCCGCCAGAGCCGGAAGCTCCGGCCGGCCGGGAAGCTCCGGCCGGCGGCGAAGACCCGGACGAGGCGCATTTCCGCGAGACCTTCGACAAGTTCATGGCTCTGCGCGCCGAGACCGGCGAGACGGGGAACCTCACCTACGAGAAGTTCGCCGCCAAGCTCCGTCAAAACCGCGAGCAGATGCTTTCGCGAGGCTCGGCGCGAACGGTGCGGTTCACCGTCTACAAGAAGGACGGCCGGGCGGCGATCAAGGCGAGCGGGCTGCGCTGAGCGCCGGGACTCCCGCCCGCGACTACTTCGGCTCTTTGTAGAAGTCGTCGGGAGTGGGCGCCGGCGCGTCCAGCTGCTGCTGGGTCGGCTCGGTGCCCGCAAGGAAGCACTCCCGCACCGCGAACGGATCGTTCTCCCCCGCGAGCGCGCCCGAGCTGCGGTTCACCCTGAGGCAGCTCACCCCGGGCGCCGGCTGCGGCCACTCCTCGACCTCCGTCCCCGAGGTCGCCGCCCGCATCCACGACAGCCAGATGGGACCCGCGCAGTGCCCTCCCGTCTCGTAGTTGCCCATCATCCGGTGGTCGTCGAATCCGACCCAGGCTCCGGCGATGATCGACGGCGTGAACCCGATGAACCACCCGTCGCGGTGCTCGTTGGCGGTCCCCGTCTTGCCGGCGATCGGCCGCCCGAGCGCGGTCAGCGAGTGCGCGGTGCCCTCCGGGTCGTCGATCACCGACCGCATGAGGTCCGCGGTGAGGTAGGCCACGTCCGGGCGCATGCTCTGCTGCAGGTCCGGCTGCGCCGCCTGCAGCGTGGCGCCGTCTCGCGAGACGATGCGCCGGACGAGCACCGGCGCCGCCCTGCGTCCCTGCGAGGCGATGGTCGCGTACGCGTTCACCATCTCCAGCACGCCCACCTCGCCGGTGCCGAGCGCCGCCGTGTAGCTCTGCGGGATCTCGCTGGAGAGTCCCGCCGCCATCGCCTCGGAGCGCACCTTGTCGAGCCCGACGCTGAGCAGGAGCTTCACCGCGACCGTGTTCTTCGACTCCGCCAGCGCCTTGCGCAGGGTCAGCGGGCCGGCGAACTCGTCCTTCTCGAAGTTCTGCGGCTTCCAGGGCTTGCCGGTCCAGGGGTCGACGATCACCTCCGGCGAGTCGTCCACCTTGGTCACGGGCGTGTACTTCCCGCTCTCCAGCGCGGCCGCGTAGAGGAACGGCTTGAAGCCCGAGCCGGGCTGCCGCCGCGCCTGGGTGGCGCGGTTGAACGAGCTGAGCGCCTCGTCGTACCCGCCGACCAGGGCCAAGACCTGACGACTGCGCAGGTCCATGCCGATGAACGCGCCTTGCACCGCGGGCGTCTGCTCCAGCGCGAGATCGAGCCGCGTGACCCGCAGCCGGTTCGGCGCGTCGCGCGTTGCCGAGAACCGCAGCACGCGCACCGGCACCACGTCGCCGACGGAGAGCACGTCGAGCGCGCTGCGCGGCGGCGGGGTCGGGTGCTCGGGTTGGAACTCGCGCGCCCACGACATGGTCGAGAAGGGGACGGTGCCCTGCGCGGAGGGAGCCAGCTCCACCCGCGCCTCGCGCGCGCTCACCGAGACCACGATGCCGCCGTAGATCGCGTTCTGCTCCAGCGTCCGGGTGCGCGCCGCGCGCGCGAACGAGTCGGGCTGCAGCGCTTCCTTCTCGGAGATGCCCTCCAGGTCGAAGGCCTCCACCGCGTCCGGCCCCCTGGCGACCTGCGTGTACCTTCGCGCCAGCGCGGCGCGGAAGTCGTCCAGGCGCGAGGCGTCGAGCCGGATGGGCGCGCCGCGCCAGCCCTGCCGCTTGTCCACCGCGCGCAGCCCCTCCTGCACCGCCTGCTCGGCCGCCGCCTGGACCCGCGGGTCCATCGCCACTTCCACGGTCATCCCGCTGGTCTCGACGGCCGTGTCGCCGTACTGCGCGATGAGCTGCCTGCGCACCTCCTCCAGGTACCACCCGCCGGGCGGGTCGGGAGGGAGGGCGGGCAGCGAGATCGCCTTCTCCACCTCGGCGTCGTGGTCCGCGCGCGAGATGTAGTGGTTCGCCAGCATGCGATCGAGCACGTAGATCTGGCGCCGCTTGGCGCGGTCCGGGTGCCGCCGCGGATTGATCCGCGCGGGGTTCTGCGGCAGCCCGGCGAGGATCGCCGCCTCGCCCAGGTCGATGTCCCAGACGTGCTTGTTGAAGTAGTAGAGGGACGCCTCCTCGACTCCGTAGCGCGCGCGGCCGAAGTTGATCTGGTTCAGGTAGAGGAAGAGGATGTCGTCCTTGGAGAGGTTCTTCTCCAGGCGCATCGAGAGGAGGATCTCCTTCAGCTTGCGCCGCCAGCGCTTCTCGCTGCCGAGGAAGAAGTTCTTCACCACCTGCTGCGTGATGGTGGAGGCCCCCAGGCGCTTCTGCCCGCTGAGCGCGTCGACGATCGCGGCGCGGACCAGCGAGAACGGGTTGAAGCCGGGGTGCTTGTAGAAGTCCTTGTCCTCCGCCGAGACCACCGCCTGCACGAGCACGCGCGGGATCTTGTCCATCGAGACGACGGTGCGGCGCTCCCGGTAGAACTGCCCGACCACGGTGCCGTCCTGGGCCACCACCTTGGTGGACACCATCGGGTGGTAGTCCTTCACGCTGTCGAAGGTGGGGATCTCGCGCGCGAGGTACAGGTAGCCGGCGACGAGGCCCAGCAGCAGGAGCGCGGCGCCCGCGCCGCAGATCCAGGCGGCGCGGCGCAACCAGATCTTCCAGCGCGGCGGCCCGGCCGGGACGTGGCCTTCGTAGTCGTCCGCCGGCACCGGGCGGTAGGGCTCTACCTCGGGCTCGGAAGGCTCGGCCGGCGGCGGCGGCTTCGGGGTGGGGCGCGCGCGCAGGAACGCCGTCGCTCCCGGAGAGTCGTCCTCCGACGGAACGGGCTCGGGCTCGGGCTCCGGCGGCTCGGGCTCCGGCTCGTCCGGGATCTCCGCGGCGTGCTCGTCCCACCAGGCGCCGCGGCGGCCCTTCTTCTGCGCCGGGGCGGGCAGCGCCACGACGCGCTTGGGAGGAGGAGGCGGGGCGGGCTCCTCGTCGGGGAGCGAGACCTGCAGCCCCTTGCGGGGCGCGAGCGGCGCTTGCTCCTTGCGGGGGCGCTGCTGCCCACCCGGGCCGTCGAGGCGCACGAACGCGGTACCGCCCGGCACGTCGTCGGCGGCGGGAGCGGGTTGCGCGCGCATCGCGACCGTGCTGCCCGGCGACTGCTCCGCGGCCGGCGGAGGCGCGGCCGGCCGGCGCGGCGGCGGGGCGCGCAGGAATGCCGTGGCGCCGTCGCTTCCGGGGTCGTCGGGGGTGACCTCCACCGTGTCCGGCGAGTCGCCTCGCGGCTCCTCCTCGCTGGCCGGCCCGGTGACGAGCGTGGAGGTGGCGGAGTCGGGCGGGCTCGCCGGGCGCTTCGGGGCGGACATCGCGGAGCGAAGGATGCCTCAGTTCGCCGCGCCGGGCTACCCGATCGGCGGCCGAGGTCGGTCGATGTCGAGGTCGAAAAGACGCCGCGCTCGCGTTTTCCGGTACAACTGGCCCGTGCCGCCCGCGCCGAGTTGGTACGTCTACCTGTTGCGTTGCGGGGATGGCAGTCTCTACGCTGGCGCGACGACGGACGTGGAATCGCGGCTCGCCGCGCATAGCAAAGGGAAGGGCGCCCGATACACGCGCGGGCGCGGGCCGCTCTCGCTCGTGTTCTGCGAGCCTCACCTGGACAGGGCGGCCGCGCTGCGGCGCGAGCGGGAGCTGAAGCGGCTCCGCCGGGCGGACAAGCTGGCTCTCCTCCGCGCCGGGAGGCCACCTCGTCCCGCCTAGCGCAGGCGGCCTCCGGCTCCTGCTGCAGCCCCCGCCAGGCGCACCAAGGGCCCCACCGCCTCGGCGACGGCCCGGACGCGCGCTTCGTGCTCCGAGGGGAAGCGGCCGGTTTCGCGCGAATCGATGTCGATCTGCCCGACGATCTCCCCGCGATCGCGCACCAGGACGATCAGCTCGGAGCGCACGTCGGCGCTGCAGGCCAGGTACTCGGGCTGGCTGGCCACGTCGCCGACGTTCAGGTCCCTCTCCTCGCGCACGGCCCGGCCGCACACCCCGCGCCCGCGCGGGATCAACACGTGCTCGGTGGGCGGTCCCACGAAGGGCCCCAGCACCAGCTCGTCGCCGCGGAGGAAGTAGATGCCGGTCCAGGAATGGCGCGCAAATGCGCCGTGAAGAGCTTCCATCGCCGCCTGCAACGCCGCCGTCGCGACCTGCGCCTCGATCGGCACCATGCCCGGCACAGTACCATTCGAGGGCGGGGTGGAGGTCGGGGCCGAGGTAATTCGCCGCGCCCAAGCTTGCTTGACAGCCCCTCAGGCCGTGGTAAGCGCGCGCACATGCGCCGTCTCGCCCCGCTGGCCCTGGCCCTGCTGTTCGGCTGTCCCAAGCCTCCCGCGTACCCGGAGTGCCGCAACGACGACGACTGCGGCGGGCACGCCGAGGTGTGCATCAACGGCGTCTGCCGCGAGTGCCGCGACGACGCGCAGTGCGCGAAGAAGCCCGGCACCGCCTGCGTGAACAACGCCTGCCAGCCCAAGGCGCAGTGCCAGCGGAACCAGGACTGCCCGCAGGGGCAGAAGTGCGCGCAGAACAAGTGCGTGCCGGAGTGCACCGAGGCCACCGCGCAGCAGGACTGCGGGGCGGGGAAGAAGTGCCTCTCCGGCCGGTGCGCGGCGCCCGACGCTTGCAACGTGGACGCTGACTGCGGCGCGGGCCAGGCCTGCGTCCAGAACCGCTGCGCGGCGGCGCAGGCTTCTTGCCGGCTGGATACCGTCTACTTCGGGTTCGACGACTCCAGCCTGACGCCGGAAGCGCGCAGCACGCTCGACAGCGACTACCAGTGCCTGCGGCAGCGCGGGAATCCGCCCTCCACCATCGCCGGGCACACCGACGAGCGAGGCACCACCGAGTACAACCTCGCCCTCGGCCAGCGCCGCGCGGAGTCGGTGCGGAAGTACCTGGCGGGGTTGGGCGCCGACGCGAGCAAGATGAAGGTGGTGAGCCACGGCAAGGAGCGCCCCGCCGACCCCGGCCACGACGAGACGGCGTGGGCCAAGAACCGCCGCGCCGAGATCACCGCCGGGGCGGCGCAGTGAGGAGGCTCCTGCCGTTCTGCCTGGCCCTCTGCGCCGCCTGCATCACCACGCGCCAGGAAGGGGAGGAGATACGCAAGCGCATCGACGCCCTGGAGAAGGACGCCAAGGCGCAGAAGGAGGCCACCGCCGCCGACCGGCAGAAGCTCCAGGCCGAGCAGGCGGCGAAGCTCAAGGAAGTGCAGGACGCGATGGACGCGTTGAACCGGGCGGCGCGGAAGAGCGGCGCGGACCTCGCCGTCGACCTGGAGAAGGCGCAGAACGACCTGGCGCAGATCCGGGGCATGCTCGAGGTGTCGCAGCACCGCCTCGACCAGATGGACCAGGCCAACGCCGAGCGCGACCGGAGGATCGACGAGAACGCCCGGTTCGTCGCCAACCGCCAGAGGGAGCTGGAGCACCCCAGCGACAAGGCGGGCCTGTACGCGGCGGCGCGCAAGAAGCTGGACGCGGGCGACACCGGCGCCGCGCGCCAGTTCCTCACCGAGTTCCTCGCCAAGTACGGCAAGGACGAGCTGGCGGGGAACGCGCAGTATTGGCTGGGCGAGACGTACTACGGGGAGAAGCGCTGGAACGACGCCATCGTCGAGTTCCAGAAGGTCCTCAAGGACCACCGCGGCAGCGAGAAGACGCCCGACGCGCTGCTCAAGATCGGCATGGCCTTCCAGAACCAGAAGGACTGCAAGAACGCGCTGCTCTTCTTCGACGAGGTCGAGCAGGCCTACAAGTCGTCGCCGGCGGCCAAGGTGGCGCGCGAGCAGGAAGCGCAGTGCAAGAACCCGAAGAAGAAGGCCGCCGGGAAGCCTTCGCGCTGAAAACCCGCGCTCCGCTCAGGGCATCGTGACCACGGTCAGGTCGCGGAGCGGGACGCACTGGCAGGCGAGGCGCTTTCCGCCCTTCACCAGCCGGCGGTGGAAGAGCTTCTCCTTCCAGGTGGGTGGGCTCACGGCGGCCGGGTCCTTGCCGCGCAGGAAGATGCCGCAAGCCATCCCCGAGCATCGTCCCTTCCCGTCGCACGGATGGATTGCCGCGAAGCCGCGCTGCAACACGATGCCGGCCTGCGAGGCCGCGTCGTGGACGGTCGACCCTTGCGGGATCTCGACCGTGACCGACTCCATCTCGAACGTGACCTTGGGCACGGGCCTGTCGGTTTACAGGCGGAAGCGGTGCCCTTGCAACAATCTGTCCTCGATCTTCTCGAGCAGCGCCACCAGGTCGCTGCGCGCGAACTTGCCCTGCGCCAGCTCCTGGAAGGCGAGCGCGGCGTCCACCAGGTACTGGATGACGAAGTGCGCCGTCGTCTCCTCCAGCTCGTCGGAGAGCAGCTCCCGGTGCGGGCCGCTGCGCCAGAACCGGTCGATCAGGTCGTAATCGCGGAGCAGCTCGCGCCGGGCCATCTCGCAGGCGACCCGCAGCGTCGGAACGCCCGGCGCCGAGGGCCGCTCGATGGCCGCGCGGAAACGGCGCCGGGCCGACTCGTCGAGCCACTCGTCGAGCGCCGGAGGCCAGGCGCGCAGCTCGGCGGCCACGCGGTCCGCGACCTGGTCGAGCACGTAGTAGTCCTTCAGCGGCTTGCGGTCGACGAGGTGGTCCCAGCGTCCCATCACGGCGCTCCCGGCAGTCCCGGTCGAGCATAGACGACGACCTGGGGCGTCTCGTCCAGGTAGAGGCCGGTCGCCGGCGTCCGGGTCCCGAAGGCGTTCCAGGTCTCGGGCTCGCGGTCGCGGAACTCCCGGTGCCACTGCAGCGCGGCGTACTGCGCATCCCACGGTCCCGACGCGTACTGGATGTCCGCCCGGAGCAGGCCGGCCTGCTGGTAGGCGCGGTAGCTCTCGACGTTGACCTCGTGGAAGAACACGCGCGCGCCCTTGGGCGCGTGGGCGTTGAGCCAGGGCAGCACGGCGGTCACGTTGTTCGACCAGTACTGGCGCTGCATCCCGAGGCTGGCGGCGCCCGGGATCCCGAAGGCCAGCTCGCCGTACGCGCTCGTCCCGTAGGGATGCACGTGCGCGATCTGCCACAAGCCCGGAAGCAGCGCGGCGGCGGCCGCGACGAGAAGGCCGCGCGATCGCGGCAGGCCGGCCCTCTGCGCCAGCTCGGCGCTGCGCTCGAGGAGGTGCGCTGCCTCGGGCGCCAGCAGGGCCAGGAACGCCAGCCAGTGCTTGATGCCGCCGAAGATGGGCGTGGTGCGCAGCATGAACGGCAGCAGGGCGGCGCCGGCGAGCCCCAGCTCGAGCAGCCGCACCGGCGAGAGCGCGCGGTGGGCGAAGTCCCAGAGGAGCTTCGCTCCGGCGGCCGCGAAGAGCGCCACCTGGGGGAGCGGGAGCACCAGCGCGAGCAGCACCAGGGGATAGAAGATGGGGAAGGGCGGCCCCCGCAGCTCGCGCCCCAGGTAGTACCAGGCGTAGTGCACGTGGTGGGTGTGGAAGGAGATCCACTCGGAGAGGTGTCGCAGCGGCTCGTGCCACAAGAGCGGCCAGCCCGCGAGGAGGACCACCGGGCCGAGCAGGAGCCACGGGAGCGTCCGCAGCGCGCGCCGGCGCAGCGGGGCGGGGAGCAGCAGCGCGTGCACGAGCAGGACGGGCGGCAGGAGCCAGGCGTTGTGCTTGACGCCGAGGGCGCAGCCGAAAAGGAATCCGAGGAAGAGGCCGTGCCGGCTCGACGTCCAGGTCGGGTTCGAGGTCGGGGTCTGGAGAATGCCGATCGCCCGCGCCCACGCCACTCCAACCCCCGCCGTGAGCGCGCAGATGGGCACGTCGAAGCACGCCAGGTGCCCGTGGAAGAACGTCCGCTCCGCGCACCAGAAGAGCGCCGGCGCGAGCACGGCCGCCGCGCGCGAGCGCTGCGCGCCGAGGACGGCGAGCCAGTACGTGAGCAGGGCGCCGAAGGCGAACGCCGGCAGCCGCCAGGCGAGCGCGTCGGGCAGCCACCCCAGCCAGGTGGTGAAGACCAGGTGCGACAGCGCGAAGAGCAGCTTGGCGAGGCCCGGGTGCTCGAAATTGACGCTCCAGTACCGCCCCGTGTCGCGCAGCGCGGCGGCGGGCGCGCGCAAGAGCAGCGCCACCCACTGCTCGTAGCTCTTCGCCGCCTCGAAGTAGTAGCCCTCGTCGCGAACGAACCCGACGCCCGACTGCGTGGCGAAGAGCGCCGCGAAGGTCAGCGCGGCGAGCGCGAGCGGCAGGCGGCGGTTCATGGCGCGGCCGTCCATGCCGAAAGGCAGAAGGGCCGGTCCAGGTCGCGCGCGCTGACCAGGAAGGTGAAGGCGTGCTCGCCCGCGGGCGCCGCCGCGTCCAGTCGGCGCCAACCCGGTTCGGGAGGGGCGGTGGGCGGCACGGTCAGCGTCGCGAGCGGCGCGCCGTCGACCTGCACGTCCACGCGCACCGGGCCGCGAAAGCCCTGGTACGCGCGCTCGCCGACGATGCCGGCGCGCACGTGCAGGATCCCGCCCTCGCCGCGGGCCTGAAGCCGCCCGGGATCGGCGGGCCGGCCGATGCGCAAAAGCGTGCACTGGCGCGGCACGTAGTCGACCTCGTGCTCCTCGAGCGGGCTGGTGAGGAACGAGAGCACGCGCGGGCCGTGCAGCTCCCACGGCTGCAGCGACAGGGCGCCGAAATGCACCTCGTCGCCCGGGGTGGCACCCCGCTCGCGCAGCGCCGCGCGTGCGCGCGCCAGGTGGGCGAGCGGCACGCGGGGCAGCGCCAAAAGCCACAGCCGCTCGACGCCGGGATAGTCCGCCGCGCGCAGGTCCTCCTCGGTGCGCACCGGCAGCGACCGGACGAACAGGCGCGCCCGCTCCGCCCAGGGCGGCCAGAGCTGGACGGCGTCGGCGAGCCCGGCGCGCACCCGCAGCGCCGCCGCCGCCTCGGCCCAGTCGCCGTTCCCCGGCAGGCGCAGGGGCAAGGTGAGGTCGAACAGCAGCGCGGACGCGCCCACCGCCGCGATCGCCAGGAGCGGAGCGGACCACGCCCGATCGCTCCGGCGCCGGGCCGGCGCGGAGGGGCCCTCCACTACGACTGCCCGAGCTTGATCTTCCGCTCGCTCTTCTCCCGGTCGTACAGGCAGAGCGCGACCTCGGGGTACTGCGTGAACCCCGGCGACCACTCCGGGTTCATCGCGCACCGCGGATCGAAGCAGTGGTGCAGTTCCCAGAGGTGCCCGACGTGGTGCGCGGCGCGCTTGGCGAGCCCCACGTCGAGCGGCAGCTCGCCCTTCGCGCCCAGGCCGTGGCTGGTGACCACCGCGCGCCCCCCGCCGAACTGGGGGAAGCCCGTCATCGGGCCCTTGCCCATCGGTCCTTCCGGCGCGGTCAGCGGCGCGCTGGTCAAGTAGACGATCTTGTCGTCCGCGTAGAGCTGCGTGTCGTCGTCGATCTCCTCCAGCAGCTTGGGCGCCTCGTACGATTCCTGGTCGTCGGCGAGCGCCGACTCGGGCAGCTCCGCCTCGCCTTCGATCTCGCAGCCCATGCCGTAGGCGGCGTGGAGCCGGCGGGCGACGTGCTCCAGCACTTCCGAAGGAAACTCTCCCAGCGTGACCAGCCGGATCATCGCTTGCCCTTTCCGGCCGGCTTCTTCGCCGCCGCCTTCTTGGCGGGCTTCTTCGCGGCCGCCTTCTTCGCGGGCTTCTTCGCGGCGGGCTTCTTCGACTTCGCGGCCGGCTTGGCGGCCTTCTTCGCGGGCGCAGGCTTCGCCTTGGACGGCGCGGGCCTGCCCGGCGCCCTGGCCGCGGGCTTCGCCGGCGCGAGCACCTTGGCCGCGACTTCCAGCGCCTTGGCGGCGATCGACCGGGCGACGCCGCGTGCCTCCTCGCCGCCGGCAGGGCGCGCGTCGGCGCGTTTCGGCTCCGGCCCCGCGGGCGGCCCCGCCTTGGGCGCGGCCGCGGGCGCGGGTCCGCGCTTGGCCTGCGGCCTGGTCGTCCCGGGCGGAGCGTGCAGCTTCGCGCTCGGCTGCGCCGCCGCGTCCTCGTGGGTGGCCTCGAGAGCGTCCTTGGCAAGCTCGTCCAGCGGCTCCGGCTCCTCCTCCCCGGCCGTGACGCGCATCGCCCGCTGCCGCACCAGGTCCTTCGTCTCGGCGGGATCGGCGATGTCCGACTCCTCCGTATCCGCCGCCTGGGCGGCCTTCGACTCGCCGCCGCCTTCCACGTCGACCTCGCCGAAAGCCATCTCGTCGTCCATCTCGTCGTCGGCCGCGCGCGAGGCCGGCCGCGCCGCGCCGACGCTCGAGCCGGGCACCGCGAGCGCGGCGGGCTGCAGCGGCTTGCCCTTGCGCTTCATGCCCGGAGGGGGCCAGAGCGCGTAGTCCAGGTTGTCCTCGGCGACGTGCAGCGGGAGGTTCATCGCGGCGGCGATCTCGCCGACCAGCAGGTGCCGCGCGCTGTCGTACAGCTCGCGCTCCTTCTGCGGGAGCGGACGCACCCGGCTCAGCGCGTGCAGGCCCTTGAGCACGTCGAGCGTGCCCTGCAGCCCGCCGCCCGTCATCCGGTCCGCGTTCTCCCGGTGCCGCACCTTCCAGTCGAGCTGCGGATCGTCCCCGGGCGCGGCGAGCTGGTCGAACATGTCGTCGATGGCGGCGACGCTCGCCACCTTGCGCAGCCCGATGCCCATCACCTTGGCGCGCGGCACCATCACCGTCGCGCCGTCCTCTTCGCGCGACAGGGTGACGACCTCCCAGTCGCGGCCGGCGATCTGCTTCACCTCCACGCCGGTGATGCGGCAGATGCCCTGGTTCGGGTACACGACGCGGTCGCCGATGTGCAGGCTGCCGTCGCCGATCTGGATCTCGGTGCCCTTGTTCGCCATCGCGCCCGATCCGGTACACCGCGCGCCCCGAGCGGTCAACGCGCCTCGAGCGCCTGCAAAGCGCAGCGCCGCCGAATACGGCGGCGGCTGGCCTCACTCGATCCCGAGGTACCGGAGGAACATCCGCTGGAGCTCGGACTCGAGCTTCGCCTGCGGCACGCGCCGCGAACCCTGCAGGGGCTTGCGGTGACCACCAGCTGGCGCATCGCCAAGGTCACCGCGAGCAGCCCGGCGCGCAGCGCCAGCTCCGGATCCTGCGGCGCGCAGCAGTGCGTCCGGCACTCCCCACATGCCGCTCCCCGCCGCGCAGCTGGCGCTCGCGGTCCTCACGGCCGGGTTGCGGATGTGGGGAGCGCGGACCTTCGAGCGCCGGGCGATCGGCTGATTTCCTCGCCAGCCGGGTGGGCGCTAGGTGCTGCTCTACAGGCGGGCAGTTGCGCGGCGCGTCCAGAGACACTAACTTCTGACATGACGCCGAGCGTCATCAACTGTAAGCGAGGGTGCGCGAGGAGCGTACATGGCGGAGTCAGTCCAGCACGTGTCCCCTACCGCGGACGAGCCGCGCGGCGGAGACTTCCTCTTCGCGCCGGTCGGGTCCGCCCCGTTCATGACTCCCGAGCGGTTCACCGAGGAGCAGCGCCAGTTCTTCGCCACCGGCAAAGGCTTCGTGGACCGCGAGGTCCTGCCCGCCGCCGACCGGATCGAGCAGAAGGACAACGCGCTCCTGCAAAAGCTCCTGGCCAAGGCCGGGGAGCTGGGCCTTCTCGGCGTCGACGTCGCCGAGGACCTCGGCGGCCTCGGCCTCGACAAGACCACCTCGATGCTGGTGGCCGAATCGCAGGCGGGCTACGGCTCGTGGGCGACCACCTTCGGCGCGCACACCGGGATCGGCACCCTGCCCATCGTCTTCTTCGGGACGAAGGAGCAGAAGGCAAAGTACCTCCCCGACCTGGCCAGCGGCCGCAAGGTGGCGGCCTACGCGCTGTCCGAGGCTGGCAGCGGCTCCGACGCGCTGGGCGCGAAGACGGTCGCGCGCCTCTCCCCGGACGGGAAGCACTACGTCGTGAACGGCGGGAAGATGTGGATCACCAACGGCGGCTTCGCCGACGTCTACGTCGTCTTCCTCAAGATCGACGGGACGAAGTTCACCGCGATGATCGTCGAGCGCGGGACGCCCGGGTTCACGCAAGGGCGCGAGGAGCACAAGCTCGGCATCCGAGGCAGCTCAACGACCCCTCTCCTCTTCGAGGACTGCCAGGTGCCGGCCGGGAACGTGCTGGGCGAGATCGGCAAGGGGCACAAGATCGCCTTCAACATCCTCAACGTCGGCCGCCTGAAGCTCGCCGCGTTCGGCGTGGGCGGCATGAAGTACGTGCTCAAGGGAGGGATCGACTACGCGGCCCAGCGCAAGCAGTTCGGCCGCCCCATCGCCGACTTCGGCCTCGTCCGCGAGAAGCTCGCCCGCGCGGCCGCGCAGATCTACGCCGCCGAGGCGATGACGTACCGCGCCGCCGGGGCCATCGACGCCGCCATTGCCCAGTCGGACGGCTCCCCGGCCAAGGTGATGGAGGCCATCGAGGAGTACGCCGTCGAGGCCTCGATCATGAAGGTGACCGGCTCGGAGTGGCTCTTCCAGATCATCGACGAGGTCCTGCAGATCCACGGCGGCAACGGGTTCGTCGAGGACTACCCGATCGAGCGCGCGTACCGCGACAACCGCGTGAACCGGATCTTCGAGGGCACCAACGAGATCAACCGGCTGCTGATCCCCGGGATGATCTTCAAGCGCGCGGTGAAGGGCACGATGCCCTTGATGGCCGCGGTGCAGCAGCTCGACGAGGAGCTGACCGACCCCCGTCACTTGCCTCCGTATGCCTCCGCCTTCGGCTCCGGCCCGGGTGCCGGCAAAGCCCTCACCCTCCTCCCCGTCGGGCGCCTCGCCGCCGAGCGCCGGGGGGCGGAGATGGCGAAGCGCCAGTTCGTCTTCGCCGCCAAGTGGGCCGCCTCGCTGGGGACCGCGCTCGAGGAGCGCCAGGAGGTGCTCGCCGCGCTCGCCGACGTCGCCATCGAAGTCTACGCCATGGACTCGGCCCTGGGCCGCACTCTCGCGACTGACGCCCAGTGTGAACTGCGCGACGCGCTGTGCCGCTTCTACTGCATGGAGAGCCGCGAGCGCGCCTTCGATCGCGCGCGCACCGCGATCGCCGCCGTGGTCCCGCCCGAGGAGCTGGACGCGCAGCTCGAGCAGCTCGCCCGCCTGCACAAGTACACACCAGTCAACAGTGCCGAGGCGCGCGAGGGGATCGTGCCGTCGCTGCTCGAGGCCGCTGGATATCCGCTGTCGTACTGAGCTCGCCTCTTACCTCTCCCGACACCCGTGCGCAGATTCGCGCGGGGACAGAACGAGGGCGAGGGGGGCGTGTGCGCAATTCAGAGCCAGGGCGGTCGGGAGCAGTCAGGCCGCTGTGGTCGGAGGCGGACAGCCTGCGGGAGCGGGTCGCGGACGCGCCCGCGCTGTTCGGGTTCTTCTCGTTCGACGCCGCGCTGGCGCAGCACGCGTCGCACGGCCACCTGCGCACCAATCCCGCAGCGCGCGCGGCGCTCATCCGGTTGTGTGCGGCGCCGAACACGCGCGGAGCGGTGATCTCCGGCCGCCGCGTCGAGACCCTCCAGCGCCGCCTGCGGCTGCACCGGCTCGGCTACGTCGGCGTGCACGGAGCCGAGGTGCAGAATTTCGGCTTGCGGCTCGTCACCGAGCCCGACCTCGAGGAGGCCGAGCAGGCGATCGGCCGGCTGCGCAAGGCGTGCGCGAGGGTCCCCGCCCTGCAGGCGCCGGGCATCGCGGTCGAGGACCGCGTCTGGGCGCTCGTGCTGCACCTGCGCCATGCCGCCACCGCGGACCAGATCGCGGCGGCGGAGCATTTCGGCCGCCTCACCGCGGCGGAAGGCCTGCGCCTGCGGCGCGGCAACGATTCCGTGCAGGCGTGCACGCAGGGGGCGAGCGTCGGACGCGCGGCGCTCGGGCTCCTCGCCGGCCTTCGCGCCGCGCTGCCGGTCTACGTGGGCGCCGGCGACGCCGACGAGGAAGGCTTCGCAGCCGTCCAGCGCTTCGGCGGGATCACCGTGCACGTCGGACCGCCGCCGCGGACGGGGACCGCCGCCCGCTGGCACGTCGCCGACTGCGGCGAGGTCATCCGGCTGATCCACTGGCTGGCCGACGCCCGCCGCCGCGGCCAGAGGTAGCCGCGGGCGCCGATCAACCCCAGCGCTAAGTTCGGATTGGCGGTGATCAGTTGGGGGGTCGAGGGGGGAGCGAGCTCCCCCCTTGTGGAGGCGCCGAAGGCGCCGGATCGAAGAGCGTCGCGTTCGTGGCAGGGCGGTGTCAACCCAAGCGAACCGTGGGGTGGGGGTATGGTAGGACACGCCGCGTGGCGCGCCTGGATCCGCACAGCTACGCCGACTCCGAGCAGCCGCTCACCGAGCGCATCGATCTGGCGCTCAGGGTCGACTTCGCCCAGCGGGTGCTCTCCGGCGAGGTGCTGCTGACGCTGCGCGAGGCTTCCGCTGGACCGCTCGACCTGGACACGCGCGACCTGCGCATCGGCGCGGTGGAGACGCCCGACAAGAAGCCGCTCCGGTACGAGCTGGCCCCGCCCGAGCGCATCCTGGGGACGCGCCTGCGCGTGCACCTGGCCCCGGGCACCCGCGCAATTCGCGTCCGCTACTCGACCTCGCCCGAGGCTTCGGCGCTGCAGTGGCTCGGGCCTTCGCAGACCGCGGGCGGGCAGCATCCCTATCTCTACAGCCAGTGCCAGCCCATCCACGCGCGGTCGCTGGCGCCGCTGCAGGACACCGCGCGCATCCGCATCCGCGCCGGAGCGCGGTTCACCGTTCCCGCGTACCTGCGCGCGCTGATGGCCGCGGCCCCGCTCGGCCGCGAGCCGGCGGGCGAGGGCGAGATGGTCGACCTGTTCGAGATGCCCCAAAAGGTCCCGCCGTACCTGCTCGCCTTCGCCGTCGGGGACCTGTCGCCCCGGCAGCTCTCGCAGCGGTCGGCGGTGTGGGCCGAGCGCAGCGTCGCCGATGCGGCGGCGTGGGAGCTGGACGGCGTGGAGACCATGCTGCAGGTCGCGGAGGACCTGTTCGGCCCGTACGAATGGGAGCGCTACGACGTCCTGGTGATGCCGCCCTCGTTCCCGTTCGGCGGCATGGAGAACCCGCGGCTCACCTTCGCCACGCCCTCGCTGCTCGCCGGCGATCGCTCGCTGGTCAACGTCATCGCCCACGAGCTGGCCCACGCCTGGACCGGCAATCTGGTCTCCAACGCCACGCTCGAGCACTTCTGGCTGAACGAGGGCTTCACCGTCTACGCCGAGCGCCGCATCCTCGAGGCGCTGGAGGGCACCGAGGCCGCGGAGCTGCACGCCGCGGTCGGGCTGCACGAGCTGGAGGTGTCGCTGCAGCGGTTCGCCCAGCGGCCCGAGCTGACGCGGCTGCGCACCGAGATGGAGGGCGTGGATCCGGACGAGGCGTACTCCACCGTCCCGTACGAGAAGGGCTACCTGTTCCTGCGGCGCCTCGAGGAGCTGGCCGGCCGCGACCGCTGGGACCGTTTCCTGCGCGCCTACCTGGAGCGGTTCCGGTTCCAATCGATCGTCACCGACGACTTCCTGCGGTTCCTCGACGAGCGCCTGCCGGGCGTTTCGGCGCGAGCGGGCGCGAAACGCTGGATCGACGGTCCGGGGTTGCCCCCCGACGCGCCGCGGCCCCAGTCGCGCCGGCTGGACGAGCTGCGCGAGATGGCGCGGCGGGTGGGGGAGGGCGTGCTGCCGGACGAGAACGCGGCGGTCCGCCTGCAGCCCACCGAGCTGCTCGTCTTCCTGCAGTCGCTGCCGGAGCTGCCTCCGGAAGTGTGCGATCAGCTCGACTCGCTGCTCGGCCTCTCCCGCCGCCGCAGCCTCGAGCTGCGGCACACCTTCGTCCTGGTGCAGCTGCGCGCCGGGGCCCTTGCAGGGCGCGAGGCCGCGCGCCGGGTGCTGCGCGAGACCGGCCGGATCAAGTACCTGCGGCCCGTCTACACCGAGTTGGCCCGCCGCCCGCAGACGCGCACCCTGGCCCGGGAGATCTACGAGGAGGCGCGCGCCTCGTACCACCCGATCGCGCGCACGGTGGTGGAGTCGATCCTCGGGTGAATCCCCCCGATCAGTGATGCTCGGGAGCGTGGTCCAGCCCGGCCAGGCGCGTCAGGTGCGCGATGCGGGCGCCGGCCTTGCGCAGCCGGCGGCAGAGCTCGCGATTGATGTTCTGCAGGACCAGCACGTAGGCCTTCAGATCCTGCTTGTAGAGCTGGTAGAGGTCCTTGCTGTCCAGCTCGAGCAGCTTGGTGTCCTTCTCCGCGGTGATGGTGAACGGCCGCGGCTCCATCTCGATCAGCGTGGTCACGCCGACGAAATCGCCGGGCCGGAAGAGGAGCATGCGGACGTCGCTTCCGTCCTCGCACTTCCGCGTGGCGTAGAGGGTGCCCGAGAGCACGATGTACATCGAGTTCCCGGTCTCTCCCTCTCGGAGTACGACCTCGCCCTTTTTGAACTCTTTCTCGCGCAGCATGTCGGCCAGGCGGTCGAAGACCGGCGTTCCCGCAAGCCCGCCGAAGAACGATGTCTTCGCGAGGAACTCCTTCAGGGGGGCCGCCTCGGCCATGCGTCCATAGTACGCCTCCTCCGCACTCCCACAGACCCCCACCCGCCGAGCGCGACCCGCAGGGGGAATCGCCTCGCGAGGCCCCACCTGTGGGGCTGCTCGGCAGTTCAGGCGAGAGCTTGCTTGACAGCCCGGGGACCTTCGCCGAGTCTGCGCATGCGGTGGATCGAAGTGGGAAGAAATGGAAAGCAGGACCCCACCGCGGATCGAGGAGCCACGGGTCGTGTCCTTCACCGGCGTCTACCAGCACCAGATCGACGCGAAGGGGCGGACCAGCCTGCCTTCGCGCTTTCGCGAGGTGCTCGCGGCGCAGGGCGCGGACAAGCTGTTCGTGACCACCGACCTGTTCGATTCCTGCCTGCAGGCGTACGCGCCCGCGCAGTGGACGGCCTTCACCCAGAAGGTGGCCGCGCTCTCCCAGTTCGATCCCTCGGTGCGCCTCTTGGTGCGCAGCTTCGTCGCGCCCGCGCAGGAGTGCCCGGTCGACAAGGTGGGCCGCATCCTCATCCCGCCGCCGCTGCGCGAGCACGCCGGTCTCGCCGACGAGGTCACCTGGGCGGGCACGGTGGAGCGCATCGAGATCTGGTCGCCCGCGCGCTGGCTGGAGACGCAGAAGGCGGCGCGCGCACCCGAGGCCCAGGCGCAGCTTGCAGCGCGCCTCCACCAGCTTCTCTAGGAGACGACGATGAGTGAACGGACGCGCATCCGGGGAATCGCACAGCGGGAAGCGCCGCGCCCACGCAGGGTGGAAGGCGCGGCGGTGCTCGCGCTTACGCCCGCGCCGGGTCCGCGGCCGGCCGGCCAGAAGTGGGAGGAGTCGCAGGCTACCGTGGCGGTGCGGGGCGAGCTGGACCGCGACGCTCTCTGGGCCATCGACTACACCATCGGCCGCGCGTCCCTCGAGGCGGGCCGCATCGTGCTCGACCTGCGCGAGGTCACCCACCTCGATTACGCGGGCGTGCCGGAGCTGGTGGCGCGGCGCCGCGAGCTGCGCGCCCGCGGCGGCGAGCTGGTGGTGGTGGTGCGCAATCCCTACGTGGCAAACATCCTCAAGGCGGCGGGCGGCGCGGACCTGCTCGTCTGCCGCACTCCGGACGAGGCGTTCGCCGACGTCGCCGTGGCGCGCCCGAACGCTTTGCGCCGCAGGCAGCAATAGGAACCCCGGCGGGTGGAGACCTCTTCGTGCAGCCCTTCGAGCATCGGACCGTGCTGCGCCGCGAGGCCGTGGACCTTCTCGCGCCCGCTCCCGGCAAGGTGTTCCTCGACGGGACCCTCGGCGGCGGAGGGCACGCCGAGGCGCTGCTCGACGCCGGCGCGCGGGTGATCGGTCTCGACCAGGACCCGGCCGCGCTCCGCGCGGCGCGCGCCCGCCTCGGCGCCCGCGGCGAGCGGTTCGTCGCCGAGCAGGCCAATTTCCGCGACGCCCGTTCCGTGCTCGACCGGCTCGGAGTTCGCGAGGTGGACGGCGCGCTGGTCGATCTCGGCGTCTCCAGCCCGCAGCTGGACGATCCGGCGCGCGGCTTCTCCTTCCGCGCGGGCGGCCCGCTCGACATGCGGATGGACCCGACCCGCGGGGAGCCCCTCTCCGCGCTGCTTGTGC
Organism: Myxococcales bacterium; assembly: GCA_036393835.1. Classification (GTDB taxonomy): domain Bacteria; phylum Myxococcota; class Myxococcia; order Myxococcales; family 40CM-4-68-19; genus VBKO01. The sequence continues at coordinate 42,672 of DASWGI010000034.1, forward strand.
GGTGGGACGAGAAGGCGCTGGCGCGCATCGTGGGCACTCTTGGAGAGGAGCGCTTCGCGCGCCCCATCGCGCGCGCCATCCACCGCGCGCATCGCGAGGGGAAGCTCGGGGACACCGCTCAGCTCGCCGACGTCGTCGCGCGGTCGATCCCCCGCAAGGCCTGGCCCAGGGACCTGCACCCGGCCACCCGCACCTTCCAGGCGCTGCGCATCGCGGTGAACGACGAGCTGGGCGCCCTCTCCGACTTCGTCGGCGACCTGCCGCGCATCGTGGCCCGCGGCGGGCGCGCGGCGGCGATCAGCTTCCACTCCCTGGAGGACCGCATCGTGAAGCAAGGATTCGCGCAGCTCGCGACCGGCTGCATCTGCCCGCCCCGGCTGCCGGTGTGCGCCTGCGGGCGGGTGGCGCAGTGGAAGGTCCTGACCAGGAAGGCGGTGCAGACGAGCGAGGCCGAGCAGCGCGAGAACCCGCGCTCGCGCAGCGCGCGCCTGCGCGCGGTGGAGAGGCTGGCATGAGCTGCGCAATTCGCAAGACGGGGTTTCGCGGCCGGCGCGCCGCCTGCGGGCTGCGCCAGCTCGGGGCGGCGACGCTCGCCTGCGCGCTGCTCGCCGCCGCGGCGCTGCTGCAGATCTGGGTGCGCACCCGCGTGACCGAGCAGGGCTACCGCCTCTCGCGCCTCTCCGCCGAGCGCCAGCAGCTCGTCCGCGATCACGAGCGGCTGCAGCTCGCCGCCGCGCGGCTGGGCGGCGCGCAACGCATCGAGGACCTGGCGCGCGCGCGCCTCGGCATGGGCCCTCCCCCGGCGGATCGGATCATCGTCCTGGTCGGCGGCGCGCTGCGCTCGAGCGCCTCGATGGTCGCGTCCAAGTAGGAGGGGCGGTGTACCAGCGCGGGCGCAACGCCAGAGGAGACGCCGGCCGCTGGATGCGGGTGCGCGCGGCGCTGGCCGGCGCGGCGCTCCTCCTGGGCTTCGGCGTGGTCCTCGCCCGCGCCGCCAAGGTGCAACTCCTCGATCGCGCCCGGCTGTCGCGGCTGGCGCGCGACCAGACCCGCCGCGAGATCGAATGGGCTCCGCGGCGGGGACCCATCGCCGACCGCCGCGGGACGACGCTGGCGGTCACCCAGGACGTGGACTCGATCTTCGCCGATCCGGCCGCGTTCACGACGCACAGGGAGCGCGCCGCCGCGGCGGACCTCCTCGCCCGCGCGCTCCGCGCCGATCGCGCCAAGGTGCTCGGCCGCCTCGCCGGGGAGAAACGCTTCGTGTGGCTCAAGCGGCGGGTGGACGAGGACACCGCGGCGCGCGTCGCCGGGCTCGGGCTCGACGGCGTCGAGCTGGTCAAGGAGCCGAAGCGCTTCTATCCGCAGCGGGCGCTGGCGGGGCACGTGCTCGGCTTCGTCGGGGAAGAAGGCGGCCAGGAAGGGCTGGAGCGCGAGCTGGACGCGTCGCTGCGCGGCAAGCCGGTCTCCGTGCAGGCCGTGCGCGACGCCCGGGGGGCCACGGTGCTGGCGCAGGGCGCGCCGGATCCGGTCGACCTCACCGGCGCGACCGTCACCCTGACCCTCGACTCGGCCATCCAGCTCACGGCCGAGCGCGAGCTGTCGCGGGCCGTCGCCTCGTCGCGAGCATCCGCCGGATGGGCGGCGGTGATCGACGTGCAGAGCGGCGCCGTGCTCGCGCTGGCCTCGAACCCGGCCTTCGACGCGAACAAGCCCGGCCGCGATCCGGCGGTCTGGCGCAATCGCGCCGTGCAGGACCAGCTGGAGCCGGGGTCGACCCTCAAGAGCTTCGTGGTGGCGGCGGCGCTCGACGCCGGCGTGCTGGATCCCGCAAAGCCGCTCTACTGCGAGAACGGCGTCTGGGAACGCAACGGCCACCTTCTCCACGACAGCCACAAGATCAGGTGGGCCACGCCCGCGGCGGTGCTGCGCGAGTCGTCCAACATCTGCGCCGCCAAGATCGGCGAGGCGCTCGGCAAGCAGCGGCTCGTCGCTGCGCTCCGCGCCTTCGGGTTCGGCGAGCGCACCTTCGTGGGGCTCCCCGGCGAGGCGCGGGGCGCGCTGCCCGATCCGGGCCGCATGCCGAACATCGCGGTGGACACCGTCTCCTTCGGCCAGGGCCTGTCCGCGACCGGCCTGCAGACGGTGATGGCGATGGCGGCCATCGCCAATGGCGGGCTCCTGCTCAAGCCGTTCATCGTCTCCAAGGTGGTGGCGCCGGACGGCAAGGTTCTCTTGCAACGCCAGCGCGAGGAGGTGCGGCGGGTGCTGCGTCCGGCCACCGCGCGCGAGATCACCGCGATGCTCGAGCAAGTGGTGGAGAAGGGCACCGGGATGAAGGCGCGCGTGAGCGGCTTCCGCGTCGCCGGCAAGACCGGCACGGCGCAGAAGGTCGACCCGGTCCGCGGCGGGTACGGCGACAAGCGGCTGGCCAGCTTCCTCGGCTTCTTGCCCGCGGACGAGCCGCGGCTGGCCATCCTGGTCGCGGTCGACGAGCCCGAGGGCGACGTCTTCGGCGGCTCGGTGGCCGCGCCCGCGTGGAGCGCGATCGCGGCGGAGGCGCTCCGCCAGATCGGCGTCGCCCCCGACAGCGCGCGCGAAGAGATCGCGTTCGCCTCCGTCGCGCAGACGCCCGATGACGAGGTGAGCGCCGAGGAGCTCGAGCTGGACCGCGAGCCGCAACCCGCGAGCCGCAAGCCGGATCGGTCCGTGGTCCCCGATCTGACCGGCCTGCCCGCGCGGTCCGCGGTCCGCAGGCTCGCCGAGGCCGCGCTCGAGCCGGAGCTGCGGGGCAGCGGCAGGACGGTCGCCCAGTCGCCTCGGCCGGGCGCCATTGTCAAGCGCGGTGCACGCGTGCGCGTCACGCTGGCGCCGTCGGGATGAGCGGCGTACACCATGGGGCTCGAAGTGAGGCTTCCTGAGCTCTTCACAGGGATCGATGTCCGCCTGCCGCCGCGCGCGGAAGAGGTCGATGTGCGCGCTCTGGCGGTCGATTCGCGAAAGGTGGGTCCGGGTGCGCTGTTCGCGGCGCTCCAGGGCGTCGTGGCCGACGGCGCGGACTTCGCGCCCCAGGCGGTCGAGCGCGGCGCGGCGGCGGTGCTGAGCGATCGCGAGCTCGAGGTCGCGCCCGCCGCGCTGATCGTCGCGCCCGATGCCCGGCGCGCATTCTCGCAGGCGGCATCGCGGTTCCACGGCGAGCCGTCGAAGCGGATGCGGCTCGTCGGCGTGACCGGCACCAACGGGAAGACGACCACCGCGTACCTCGTCGAGCAGCTCGCGGCCGCGCGGGGCCTGCGGACCGGGCTGATCGGCACCGTCGAGTCCCGCTGGCCGGGCGGCCGCGAAGGCGCGATCCACACCACGCCCGAGTCCCACGACCTCCAGGAGCTGCTCGCGCGCATGGCCCAGGCAGGGGCGCAGCTCGTCGCCATGGAAGTGTCGAGCCATGCTCTGGCGCAGGAGCGGGTCTCCGGGTGCACCTTCGCGGCGGCGGCGTTCACCAACTTGACCCGCGACCACCTCGACTACCACGGCACCCTGGAGGCGTACTTCGAAGCCAAGGCGCGCCTGTTCCGCGAGCTGTTGCCTGCGGGCGCGCCCGCGGTGCTGAACCTCGACGATCCCCGTTGTGCCCAGCTCGCGCAAGCGCTTCCCGGCTCGATCGGGTTCAGCGCGCGGGGCGCCGCCGGAGCGCGCCTCGAGGCCCGAGGCCTGCAGAGCGACCTGGAAGGGATCCGCTTCGATCTGCGCGGCGGATTCGGCGAGGCGCGGATCGAGAGCCCCCTGGTCGGCGCGCACAACGCGGAGAACCTGCTCGCGGCGCTCGGCCTGCTCCTCGGGCTCGGCATGCCGCTCGTGGAGCTGGCGCAGGCGGCGGCGCAGGCGCGCGGAGCTCCGGGGCGGCTGGAGCGCGTGCCCGATCCGGGCGGCCGGGTCGTGCTGGTCGACTACGCGCACACGGACGACGCGCTCGCGCGCGTGCTCGACGCCGTCCGCGCGGCCGCCGGGAGCAAGGCGCGCGTGATCTGCGTCTTCGGGTGCGGCGGCGATCGCGACCGCGGCAAGCGGCCGCTGATGGGTCAAGCGGCGGCGCGGCGAGCCGACCTGGTGGTGGCGACCAGCGACAACCCGCGGACCGAGGATCCCCTCGCCATCCTGGCGGACATCGAGCCCGGCCTCTCCAAGCACAAGCGAAAGATGGGGATGTCGGACGCGCGCGCGGGGCGCGACGGCTACTGCATCATCCCCGACCGGGCGGCGGCCATCGAGCTGGCGCTGCGCAGCGCGCGTGCCGGCGACGCGGTGGTCATCGCGGGCAAGGGCCACGAGGACTACCAGATCGTCGGCACCGAGAGGCTCAGCTTCGACGACCGCGTGGAAGCGCGGCGCGCGCTGGAGGCGCTGCGATGAGCGCCCGGTTCACCGCCGGGCAGGCCGCGTGGGCCGCCGGCGCGCAGCTCCTCTCGGGCCCCCCGGATCGGATGTTCGAGGGAGCGTTCACCGATTCGCGCAGCCCGGTCCGCGGCGCGCTTTTCGTGGCGCTGGTGGGAGAGCGGCACGACGGCAGCCGCTTCGCCGCCGCCGCCGCCCAGGCCGGGGCGGCGGGCGTCCTGGTCCCCTCCGCGGCCGCGCCGCGCGTGCGCGAAGAGCTGGCCGCGCAGGGCCTCGGGCCCGCGCTCCTCGCCGCGCCGGACACCGGCCGCGCCCTGGGCGGGCTCGCGCACGCCTGGCGCGAGAGCCTGCACGCGGTGCGCGTGGTGTGCGTCACCGGCTCGACCGGCAAGACCTCCACCAAGGAGCTGATCGCGGCGGTGCTCGAGACGGCGGGCCCGACGCTCAAGACGGAAGGCAATCTGAACAACGAGGTGGGCGTGCCGCTCACCTTGCTGCGCCTCTCGCCCGAGCACCGCCACGCGGTCGTCGAGGCGGGCATGAACCACCTGGGCGAGATCGCCCGGCTCGCCGCCTGGGCCGACCCGGACGTGGGACTGGTCACCACCGTGGGCCCGGTGCACCTCGAAGGGACCGGCTCGATCGAGGGCGTGGCGCACGCCAAGGGCGAGCTGTTCCACGCCCTGCGCGAGAGCGCCACCGCGGTGGCCAATGCGGACGACCCGCCAGTGCTCCTCCAGGCTCGGCTCTCGCGGCGGCGGCTGATCACCTTCGGGGCGTCCACCGCGGCCCACGTCCGGCTCCTCTCCGCGCACCACGGCGGGCCCGGCCTGCGCGTCGAGCTGGCGTTCCCGGACGGGAAGACGCGCAGGGCCGAGCTGCACCTGATCGGCACGCACAACGGCCACAACGCGGTCGCGGCCGCGGCGGTCGGGTTCGGGCTCGGGCTCGATCCGGAGCAGATCGTCCGCGGCCTCGGCGATGCCCGTACGCTCGGCCGCCGCATGCGGCCGGTCCGGCTGCCCGGCGGCGGGATGCTGATCGACGACTGCTACAACGCCAACCCGCAGAGCACCAAGGCGGCGCTGCTCACCTTGACGCACCTGGTGCGGGGCAAGGGGCGCGCCATCGCCGTGTTGGGCGACATGCTGGAGCTGGGTCCGACCGAGCTGGACCTGCACCGCGACGTGGGACGTTTCGCCGCGGGCGCCGGGCTCGCTCTCCTGGTCTGTTTCGGCCAGCGGGCGCGGGCGATCGGCGAAGGGGCGATGGAAGCGGGAATCGCCTCCGAGCACGTCGAGTTTGCCGAGGACCCGGCGCAAGCCGTCGAGATCGTGCGCCGCCACGCGCGGCCGGAGGACGTCATCCTGGTGAAGGGATCGCGAGGAATGAAGATGGAGCGGATCAGCGATCCGCTCGCGGGCGTAGCGCCCGGGCAGGGAGCGCACTGATGCTCTACCTGCTGCTCTATCCCTTCGCGGACCGCGTCGCCGCCTTCAACGTGCTCCGCTACCCCTCGTTCCGCATGATCATGGCGGGGCTGGTCTCCCTGCTGGTGGGCCTGTTGCTCGGCCCCACCTACATCGAGGCGATGCGGCTCAAGCAGTACGGCGCATCGAACGTCCGCGAGGACACGCCCGCGGCGCACCAGAAGAAGAGCGGCACTCCCTCGATGGGCGGCGGGCTGATCCTCTGGGCGCTCCTGGTCGGGACGCTGCTCTTCGCCGATCTGACCAACCGGCTGGTCTGGGCCGCCCTGATCTTCACCCTCGGCTACGGGCTGATCGGGTTCGCCGACGACTGGCTGAAGCTCACCAGGCGCAACTCGAAGGGGCTGGCCGGCCGGAAGAAGCTCTTCTGGCAGACGGTGATCTTCCTCGGCGTCGTGGCGGTGCTCTTCGTCGACTGGAGGGGCGGGCTGCTCCATCCCCACCTGCTCCTGGACACGCGCCTGTCGATCCCGTTCATCAAGGTGCGCACCTTCAGCCCGGTCTTGCCCTGGTGGCTGTACCTGCCGTTCGCCTTCATCGTCATCGTGGGCACCAGCAACGCGGTGAACCTGACCGACGGGTTGGACGGGCTCGCCATCGGCCCCACCATCGTCAGCTCGCTCACCTTCCTCCTGCTCGCGTACCTCGCCGGCCTGGTGATCAAGGGATTCAACGTCGCCGACTACCTGCTCATCCCGCACATCGAGGGCGCCAGCGAGCTGGCGGTGTTCTGCGCCGCGATGGCCGGAGCGGGCATCAGCTTCCTCTGGTTCAACACGTACCCGGCCAGCGTCTTCATGGGCGACGTGGGCGCGCTCGCCATCGGCGGCGGGCTCGGGGTCCTCGCCGTGCTCACCAAGAACGAGGTGGACAGCGCGATCATCCACGGGGTGTTCTTCGTCGAGGCGCTCTCGGTGATGCTGCAGGTCTTCTGGTTCAAGCGCACCGGCCGGCGCATCTTCCGCATGGCGCCCTTGCACCACCACTTCGAGCTGCAAGGCTGGGCCGAGCCCAAGATCATCGTCCGCTTCTGGATCGTCTCCATCATGCTGGCGCTGGTCGGCCTCCTCTCCATCAAGCTGAGGTAGCGATGCAGCTCGCCGGGCGCAGGGCGCTGGTCGTCGGGCTGGGCAAGAGCGGCGTGGCCGCCGCGCGCCTGCTCGCGACCTACGGCGCCCGCGTCGCGGTCGCCGACGACAAGGGCGCCGAGGCGCTGGCCGATTCGCTGCGGCAGCTCGAGGACGTCCCGCACGAGCGGCACCTGGCGGGGCTGCGCGAGGAGGCGTTCCGCGGGCGCGATCTGGTGGTGGTGAGCCCCGGGGTGCCGCTAGGGGCCCACCACCTCGCCGAAGCGCGTGCGCGCGGGGTGGAGGTGATCGGCGAGGTCGAGCTGGCGGCGCGGTTCGTCGAGGAGCCGATCGTCGGGATCACCGGCACCAACGGGAAGAGCACCACCACCGCCCTGACCGCGCACCTGCTCCGGGCCGCGGGCAAGAAGGTGTTCGCTGGCGGGAACCTGGGAGACGCGCTGTCCAACCGCGTCCTCTCGGGCGGGAAGCTGGACGCGACCGTCTGCGAGCTCTCGTCGTACCAGCTGGAAGGGATCGTCTCCTTGCGCTGCGCGGCGGGGGCCGCGCTGAACGTCACCCCGGACCACCTCGACCGCTACCCGTCGCTGGAGGCGTACGCCGCGGCGAAGGAGCGCATCTTCGAGAACCAGAAGCCCGGAGACGCGGCGGTGCTCAACCTCGCCGATCCACGCGTCGCGGCGATGCGCACGCCGGCGGGGGTCCGGCGGCGCGGATTCGATCCGCGGGGGCTGAACGCGGAGGCGGCGGGCTTCCTGCGCGCCAAGGCCGTGCTCGCCGTCGACGGCGCGGAGTACGACCTGCGCGCGCCCACGCTGCGCGGAGCTCACAATGCGGAGAACGCGCTGGCGGCGCTCCTCCTGGCGCGGCACCTGGGCGCGCCGCCGTGGGCCCTGCAGCAGGGTCTCGACACCTATCCCGGGCTGCCGCACCGGCTGGAGCCGGTCCGCACCCTCGACGGGGTCGAGTGGGTGAACGACTCCAAGGGCACCAACGTGGACAGCGTGGAGAAGTCCCTCTCCGCCTTCGACCGCGGCGTGCTGCTCATCATGGGAGGGCGGGGGAAGGGCGCGCCGTACCGCCCGCTGCGCGCGCTGTTCCCGGACCGCGTCCGCGCCCTGCTCACCATCGGGGAGGACGCGCCGCGCATCGCCGAGGAGCTGGGCGACCTGGTCCCCGTCACCGCCTGCGGCGACCTGCGCACCGCGGTCGCGCAGGCCCGCAAGCTCGCGCGCGCGGGCGACACGGTGCTTCTCTCGCCGGCCTGCGCCAGCTACGACCAGTTCCGCAACTTCGAGGACCGTGGCGATCAGTTCAAGGCGCTGGTGCGGGGGCTGTCATGAGCGCCTCGGCGGCCATCCGCGTCTCCCACGCCCGCGACGCGCCGCGCGCGCTGAGCTACGACCCGGTGCTGCTCGGCGCGGTGTTGCTGCTCACCATGCTCGGCGTGGTGATGGTCTACAGCGCCTCCGCCGTCTACGCGGGAGCGCGGCTCGGCGACGGGCTCTGGTTCTTCAAGCGCCAGCTCGCCGGCGCGGCGCTGGGCCTGTTCGCGCTGGTCCTCGCCCTGCGCCTGGGCTACCGGCGCCTGGAGAAGCTCGCCACGCCACTGCTCTTGCTCTCGCTGCTCCTGCTCGTGCTCGTCCACGTGCCCGGCCTCGGCCGCGCGGCGGGCGGGGCGCGGCGCTGGCTGGCGGTGGGCCCGCTCCAGTTCCAGCCCAGCGAGCTGGTCAAGCTGGCCCTGGTGCTGTGGCTCGCGCGATCGCTGTCGCGCAAGCAGGACCGCATCCGGATCTTCTCCGCGGGCCTCCTGCCTCACCTCTTCGTGCTGGGGATCGTGGCCGCGCTGCTCCTCCTGGAGCCCGACTTCGGCACCACCATGGTGATCGGCTGCCTCACCTTCGCGCTCCTCTTCATCGCCGGCGCGCGGGTCGCCTACCTCGCCTCGGGAGCGGCGCTGGCCGCGCCGATCGCGGCCTTCCTGGTGTGGCACTCGCGCTACCGCCTGCAGCGCGTTCTCGCCTTCCTCGATCCCTGGGCCGACCCGCGCGGGTACGGCTACCAGGCGGTGGAATCGCTGCTCGCGTTCGGCGCCGGCGGGACCTGGGGCGTGGGCCTGGGCGGGAGCCACCAGAAGCTCTTCTTCCTCCCCGCCGCGCACACCGACTTCATCCTCAGCATCGTCGGCGAGGAGCTGGGCTTTCTGGGCGTGGCCGCCGTGCTGCTGCTCTTCGCGGTGCTGGTCTGGCGGGGCCTCAAGGCCGCGCAGGCGGCTCCCGACGCGTTCGGCTGCTATCTGGCGCTGGGCCTGACGCTGCTGCTCGCGCTGGAGGCGCTGGTCAACGCGGGCATGGCGCTGTCGCTGTTGCCCACCAAGGGCATGGCGCTGCCGTTCCTCTCCTACGGGATGAGCAGCGCGGTGGCCTCGCTCCTCGCCGCGGGCGTCCTGCTGTCGGTGAGCGGCGGGGCGGGCGGGTTCCTCCGGCACGCGCGGCCGGGCGGGGGCGCGCGATGAGGATGCTGATCGCCGGCGGCGGCACGGGCGGCCACCTCTTCCCCGGGCTCGCGCTCGCGGAGGAGGTGAAGACGCGCCACCCGCGCAACGACGTGCTCTTCGTGGGCACGCCCCGCGGCCTCGAGACCCGCATCGTGCCCAGGAACGGCTTCCCGCTCGAGCTGGTCGACGTCGGGCCGCTCAAGCGGCAGGGCGCGCTCGGGACTTTGCGGGGCCTGGGGCGGGTCCCGCGCGCGCTGTGGCAATCGCGCCGGATCCTCAGGAAATTCGACCCGGACGTGGTGGTGGGCGTGGGCGGGTACGCCAGCGGCCCGGTGGTGATGGCAGCGTGGATGATGCGCATCCCCACCGCCGTGCAGGAGCAGAACGCCTTGCCCGGGTTCACCAACCGGACCCTGGGCCGGTTCGCGCGGGCCTGCTTCATCGCCTTCGACGAGGCGCGGGCCGGGTTCCCGCCCGGCCGGACGCACCTCCTGGGCAATCCCATCCGGCGCGCGTTTCTGGACAACTACCTGCACTCGAAGGAGCCTTCCGGGCAGCGCCTGTCGATCCTGGTCACCGGCGGGTCGCAGGGTGCGCACGTCTTGAACCTCCGCCTGGCGGAGGCGCTCGAAGAGCTCGCGCCCGAGCTGGGCCAGAGGCTGCGCGTCGTGCACCAGACCGGGGAGAAGGACCTGCAGGAGATCGTTCGAAGGTACCAGGCGCTGGGGGAGAGCGGCGTGGACGCGCAGGCGACGGCCTTCATCGACGACATGGCCAACGCCTACGCGCAGGCCGACCTCCTCGTCTGCCGCGCCGGCGCGACCACCATCGCCGAGCTGACCGTCTGCAAGAAGCCGGCGATCCTGGTCCCCTTCCCCTACGCGGCTGACGACCACCAGACGGTCAACGCGCGCAGCATGGTGAGGAACGGAGCGGCGATCCTCCTGCCGGAGCGCGACCTGACCGGGCAGAAGCTGGCCGGCGAGCTGCGCGCGCTGGAGGCCGACCGCGAGCGCCTGCGCCGGATGGCCCGGCAGAGCGGCCTGTTGGGCCGGCCGGAGGCCGCCCGCGAGATCGCCGAGGTCTGCGTCTCGCTGTGCTCGCGCAGGCTGGTCCGCGAAGGGCGCCACCTTCCCGCGCAGCCCGCGCCAGGGGCGCTGCCGCCCAGGGGTGGAGATCACACGTGAACACACCCCGGATCCATTCAGGCCTCGGTATTGATTATCGTGGATCGAATCGCGTATATTCCCGCGAAGGAAGGTGAGGAGGGTGTTCCGCAACAAGAAGGTGAAGGTCCACTTCGTCGGGATCGGAGGCATCGGGATGAGCGGCATCGCGGAGCTCCTCCTGAACCTGGGATACGGCGTGAGCGGATCGGACCTCAAGGAGAGCGAGATCACCCGCCGCCTGGGTTCGCTGGGCGGCAAGGTGGTGCTCGGCCACCGGGCCGAGAACGTTGGCCCCGACGTCGACGTGGTGGTGACCTCCAGCGCGGTGCGCCGTTCCAGCAACCCCGAGGCGCTGGCCGCCCGCGCCCGCGGCATCCCGGTGATCCGAAGGGCGGAGATGCTCGCTGAGCTGATGCGCCTCAAGGACGCGGTGGCCATCGCCGGATCGCACGGCAAGACCACCACTACCAGCCTGATCGCCACCGTGCTCGAGCACGCCGGCCTGCAGCCCACCGCGGTGGTGGGCGGCAAGCTCAACGCGTTCGGGTCCAATGCCCGCCTGGGCAAGGGCGAATGGATCGTGGTCGAGGCGGACGAGTCGGACGGCTCCTTCCTCCACCTGACGCCCACCATCGCGGTGGTCACCAACGTCGACCCCGAGCACCTCGACCACTACGGCACGGCGGAGGCGCTGCAGCAGGCCTTCATCGACTTCGCCGACCGGGTGCCGTTCTACGGCCTGGTGGTGCTCTGCCTCGACCACCCGACGGTGCAGCACCTGATCCCGCGGCTCTCCAAGCGCCACGTCACCTACGGCATCTCGCCGCAGTCCGACTGGCGGGCCGACGAGGTGAAGCTCTCCGCCTTCAGCGCCCGCTTCGCGGTGTGGCACCGGGGGAAGCGGCTGGGCGAGGTCGCGCTCAAGATGGTGGGCGCGCACAACGTGCTCAACGCGCTGGCCGCCTGCGCGGTCGCGCACGAGCTGGGCATCCCGTTCGAGCGCACCGCCGAAGCGCTGGGCGAGTTCGCCGGCGTGCAGCGCCGCTTCACCGTGAGAGGCGAGGCGAACGGCATCCTGGTGGTCGACGACTACGGGCATCATCCGGCGGAGATCCGGGCGACCCTTGCGGGAGCGCGGGCGTCCTTCCCGCAGCGGCGGATCGTCTGCGCCTTCCAGCCGCACCGGTACACGCGCACGCGAGATCTCATGGGCGACTTCGCCACCGCCTTCAACGACGCCGACGTGCTGGTGCTGGGCGAGATCTACGCCGCCAGCGAGGAGCCCATCCCGGGAGTGTCTGGCCAGAAGCTGTACGAGGCGGTGCGGGCCTGCGGGCACCGCGACGCGACGTTCGTGCCGGAGCGCGCGGCGCTGGCAAAGGCGCTGCACAGCCGGGTGCGGACCGGCGACCTGGTCCTCACCCTCGGCGCCGGCGACGTCACGCACGTCGGCGAGGAGCTGCTCGCGCTCCTCGGCGGCGGAGGGCGCGCATGATCGAGCTGGTCTCCGCCCTCAAGCGCGCCTCGCGCGGCGAGGTGCTGCGCGACGTCCCGCTCGCGCCGCGCACCAGCGTGCGCGTGGGCGGTCCCGCGCAGCTGTGGGTGCGGCCGCGCGATCCCGAGGCGCTGGTGGCGGTGCTCGGGGTGCTGTGCGACGCGGGCGTCCCCTGGTTCGCGCTGGGCGGAGGGGCGAACACCGTGGTCGGCGACAGCGGGGTGGAGGGCGCGGTGCTGAAGCTCGCTCCCGACTTCGCCGCCGAGCAGGTCGAGGAGGGCGGCGATCACGCGCTCCTCACGCTCGGCGCCGGCGCGCCGATCGCCCGCTTCGTCTCGCTGGCGCGCGAGCAGCGGGGCGTGGGCGTCGCCTGGGCGGCCGGCATCCCCGGCACGGTGGGCGGGATGGTGACCATGAACGCCGGCACGGCGACGGGCGCCGCGGCCGACCACCTGGAGGCGGTCGAGATCGCCACGCCGGACGGGCTGCGCTGGGTCCCGGTGGCGGAGCTGCGCCTCTCCTACCGCCGCTGCGAGCTGCCTGAAGGAGCGGTGCTCACGCGCGCTCGCTGCCGGGTGCGCCGCGGGGGCGGGCCGGAGGTGCAGGAGGACGCGCGCGCGGCCAAGGCGGACGTGGAGCGCCGGCGCGCCACGCAGCCGCTCGCGATGCCCAACTCCGGCTCGGTGTTCGTCAATCCGCGAGGCGACTTCGCGGGCCGCCTGATCGAGCAGGCCGGGTTGAAGGGGGAGCGGCGCGGCGGCGCGCAGATCAGCGACAAGCACGCCAACTTCATCGTCAACCTCGGCGAGGCGACCGCGGCCGACGTGATCGAGCTGATCGCGCTCGCCCGCGGCACCGTGCTGGCCCGGACGGGGATCGAGCTGCAGCCCGAGGTCCGGCTGGTGGGCACCTTCCGGCCGCCCTTGCCTCCCGAGCTGGAGCCCCACCACTTCGTTCCCGTGCTGCGCAGGAGGTCCGCATGACCGAGCCGGCCTGGGTTCGCCTGCCGTTCCGCCCGGAGCGCGCCGCCGCGGCGCGGCGGACCTCCCCCTCGCGCGGGTCCGGGGCGCGAAGCGCGGCGGCGGCGCTGGGCCGCACCGCCCTCGCCATGCTGCTCTCGGCCGCGCTGTCCGTCGGGGCGTGGCAGGCACTGCGCTGGTCCACCACCACGCCGCTCTTCTCGGTGCGCGAGGTGCGCTTCTCCGGCCTGTCCCACGCGGCCGAGGCGGACCTGTTGGCCCGCAGCGGGCTGCGGCTGGGGGCGAATCTGATGGCGGTCGACCTCGCCGCCGTGGCCCGGGCGATGGAATCGCATCCGTGGGTCGTCTCGGCGCGCCTCTCCCGCAGCTTGCCGGGGACCGTGCTGGCCGAAGTCGCCGAGCACCGCGCGGCCGCGCAGGTGCAGCTCGGCGGCCTCTACCTGCTCGACGACGAAGGCCGCGTGTTCAAGCGGGCCGGGCCCGAGGACGGGGTCGATCTGCCGCTCGTGACCGGGCTCTCCCGCGACGCGTGGTTGCGCGATCGCGGCGCCGCGCAGCTGCGGCTGTACTCGGCGCTGCGCCTGCTCGAGGCGTGGCGCGCCGAGGGTCTGCCCGGGGCGTCGCTTTCGGAGGCGCGGCTGGAGGAGGACGGAGGGTTCACCGCGTTCGCCCGGGAACCGGCCGGGCTGCAGGAGGTGCGCCTCGGAGCGAACGATCTGCCGCTGCAGCTGCACCGGCTCTCGCAGCTCCGGGCGGCGCTCGCCCGCCGCGGCGAGCACGCGGCGCGCATCGATCTGGACAGCCAGGCGCGGCCCGAGTGGGTATCCGCGCAGCTTGTGCCGACCGTACGCTGAGGAGGGGAATTCCATGGCGCAGAAGAAGGGCGAGCTGATCGTCGGGCTGGACATCGGCACCACGAAGATCTGCTGCATCGTGGGCGAGGTCGGGCCGGAAGGAATCGACGTCATCGGCATCGGCACGCACCCCTCGCGGGGCCTGCGCAAGGGCGTGGTGATCAACATCGAGGCGACGGTGTCCTCCATCCGCCGCGCGGTCGAGGAAGCGGAGCTGATGGCCGGATGCGCGATCGCGTCGGTGTACGCCGGCATCGCGGGCGGCCACATCCGCGGCTTCAACTCGCAGGGCGTGGTGGCGGTGAAGGACAAGGAAGTGAAGCAGGGCGACATCGCGCGCGTCCTCGACGCCGCTCGCGCCATCAACATCCCGCAGGACCGCGAGATCCTCCACGTCCTCCCCCAGGACTACATCATCGACGAGCAGGACGGCATCAAGGAGCCCTTGGGGATGAGCGGCGTGCGCCTGGAGGCGAAGGTGCACATCGTCACCGCCGCCGTCTCCAGCGCGCAGAACATCGTCAAGTGCTGCGCCAGGGCGGGCCTGCAGGTCTCCGACATCGTGCTCGAGTCGCTCGCCAGCGCCGAGGCGGTGCTGGCCGAGGAGGAGAAGGAGCTGGGCGTCGCGCTGGTGGACGTGGGCGGCGGGACCACCGACGTTGCGATCTTCTCGGGCGGGGCCATCCAGCACACCAGCGTCATCCCGCTGGGCGGGAACCACCTCACCAACGACATCGCGGTCGGCCTGCGGACGCCGATGAACGAGGCGGAACGCATCAAGGTCAAGTACGGCAGCGCGCAAGCCGCGCTCCTGGACAAGGACGAGACCATCGAGGTGCCCAGCGTGGGCGGCCGCGCGCCGCGCGTGCTGGCGCGCCGCATCCTCTGCGAGATCGTCGAGCCGCGCGTGGAGGAGCTGTTCCAGCTCGTGCACCGCGAGGTGCAGAAGGCGGGCCAGGAGGACCTGCTCGCCTCGGGCGTGGTGCTGACCGGAGGCTCGACGCTCTTGCACGGCATGCCCGAGCTGGCCGAGGAGGTCCTGGGGCTGCCGGTGCGGCGCGGGTTGCCGCGCAACATCGGCGGCCTCACCGACGTGGTGAAGAGCCCGCAGCACGCCACGGCGGTGGGCCTGCTCCACTACGCGGCCAAGCAGGGGATGGAAGGTCGGGTGTTCGCCGGCGACTCGTCGTCGCTGCGCGAGCGATTCCTGGGTTGGGTGAAGGAGCTGTTCTGAACCGGAGGGGTCATGGACGAGTTCGAGACTGAGCTGGGCGCGAAGATCAAGGTGATCGGGGTCGGCGGCGGCGGCGGCAACGCCCTGAACACGATGATCCTCGCCGGGCTCACCGGGGTGGACTTCATCGCCGCGAACACCGATTGCCAGGCCCTGCAGAACAACCGCGGGCACACCAAGATCCAGCTGGGCGCGCAGGTCACCAAGGGGCTGGGCGCCGGCGCCAATCCGGAGATCGGGCGGCAGGCGGCGCTCGAGGACAAGGCGCGCATCCTGGCCGCGCTGGAGGGCGCGGACATGGTCTTCGTCACCGCGGGGATGGGCGGCGGCACCGGGACGGGCGGCGCGCCGGTGATCGCCGACCTGGCGCGCAGCGTGGGCGCGCTGACCGTCGGCGTGGTCACCAAGCCGTTCCTCTTCGAGGGCAAGCGGCGCCTCAAGCAGGCGGAGAGCGGCCTGGCCGAGCTGAAGAACGCGGTCGACACGCTGATCACCATCCCCAACCAGCGGCTGCTCGCCATCGCCGACGAGAAGACCACGCTGCTCGACACCTTCAAGAAGGCCGACGAGGTGCTGCTCAACGCGGTGCAGGGCATCTCCGACCTGATCACCATCCCCGGCCTCATCAACGTCGACTTCGCCGACGTGCGGACGATCATGAGCAGCATGGGCGTGGCGCTGATGGGCACGGGGACGGCGTCGGGCGAGGGACGGGCGCTGGCTGCCGCGCGACAGGCGGTGGAGAGCCCGCTGCTCGAGGACGTGCAGATCGACGGCGCGACCGGCATCCTCATCAACATCACCGGCGGGCCGGACATGACGCTGGTCGAGGTGAACCAGGCCTGCAGCCTCATCCAGGAGGCGGCGCACGAGGACGCGAACATCATCTTCGGCAGCGTCATCTCCGACGAGATGGGCGACAGGCTGAAGATCACCGTCATCGCCACCGGGTTCAACCACCGCGACACCCGCCGCATCGAGCGCAACGACGCCACGCGCGCCCTGCGGACCGCCACTCCTGCCGTCGAGCACGGCGCGCATCGCTCGCCGGCCCGCCCGGCCGAGGCGCCTCGCGCGACTCCGACCCCGCGCGCGGCGACGCCTCCTCCTCCTCAGCGCCCCGCCGGCGACCGCCCGGTCCGCAAGCTCTCCTGGGACGAGCTCCGCCAGCTCACCGGCGCCAGCGAGGACGAATTGGACATCCCCACCTTCCTCCGCCACAACGACTAGCCCAAAAGATCAACGCGGAGGCGCAGAGGCGCGGAGATCCGATTTGCTTACTCGACCGGGCACCCGCGTCCGCTCGCGAAAACCTGACAATCTCCGCGCCTCCGCGTTCGGCTTTGAAGGCTGGAGAGGCGTCAGTCGCGGGAGCGGCCGGAGAGGAAGGCGCCGGCGCGGGCGGTGAGCTGGGCGGTGCGGGCCAGCTGGGCGTCGAGGCGGGCGAACACGTCCTCGGCCCGATCGTGCAGCGCCACGTCGCGGCCCTCGCCGAGGCGGGCGAAGAGATCGACCAGCTTCTGCAGCGTCTGGTGCTCGCGCAAGAGCTCGCGCGCGGCGCGGCTGCCCTTCTGCGTGAAGACGAGCCCGCTCGCGAACAGCCGCGTGAGCGCGGCGCGGTTCCCGTCCATCACCGAGCGCACCCTTCGCTCGGCCAGCTCGCGCCGCCGCTCCTCGCGGACCGACGAGAGATCCACCACGGTGGCCCGCGACCGCCGCCGTCTCCCGCTCCGCGCATGCCGCATCGCCTTGGCCATCCCCTTCCCGTGGAACGGAACGCGCACAGGTTAGACGCGCACGCAGTGCCCGGTCAACGTGAGCGGCGCGCGCTCGGCTGGAGTATGCTGCGCCGCCTTTCCGCGCCGCCGGAGGCAACCCGACGTGTTCCACAAGCTGCTCATCGCCAACCGCGGCGAGATCGCCTGCCGCGTGGCGCGCGCGGCGCGCGCGCTGGGCGTCCGCACCGTCGCCGTGTACTCCGACGCCGACGAGCGATCGCTGCACCTCGAGCAGTGCGACGAGGCGGTGCGCCTGGGCCCCGCGCCCGCGCGCGAGAGCTACCTGGACGCGGAGAAAGTGCTGGCCGCCGCGAAGAGCACCGGCGCCGAGGCGATCCATCCCGGCTACGGCTTCCTCTCCGAGCAGGCCGACTTCGCGCAGGCCTGCGCCGCGGCCGGGTTGGTCTTCGTGGGCCCGCCGCCCGGGGCGATGCGCGCGATCAAGGACAAGTCGCAGGCGCGCGCGGTGATGCGCGGCGCGGGCGTGCCGGTCGTCCCGGGGTCCGAGGGGCACGTGACGCCCGAGCTCGCCGCCGACGAGGCGCGGGCCCTCGGCTTCCCGCTCCTGGTCAAGGCGGCGGGCGGCGGCGGCGGGATCGGCATGCAGGTGGCGAACGACGAGCCGGAGCTGCTCAAGGGGCTGCGCGCCTGCTCGGACCGGGCGCGCGCCTCGTTCGGCAAGGACGCGGTCTACCTGGAGCGCTACTTCCCGGCGCCGCGGCACGTGGAGGTGCAGGTCCTGGGGGACGGGCGCCTCACCCTGCACCTCGGCGCGCGCGAGTGCTCGATCCAGCGGCGCCATCAAAAGATTTTGGAAGAGGCGCCGGCCGCCGCCTTCGAGCTCCCCTCGCCCCGGCCGCGCCTGCGGGACGAGCTGCTCCAGGCGGGCCTGGCCGCGGCGCGCGCGGTGGGCTACGCCAACGCCGGCACCTGCGAGTTCCTGCTGGTCGGCGACCAGGTCTACTTCATCGAGCTGAACGCGCGGCTGCAAGTGGAGCACCCGGTGACCGAGGCGGTGACCGGCCTCGACCTGGTGCAGCTCCAGATCCGCATCGCGGCGGGCGAGCACCTGCCCATCGGCCAGGGCGACGTGAAGACGCGCGGGCACGCGATCGAGTGCCGCGTCAACGCCGAGGACCCGGTGAGGTTCTTTCCCTCGCCCGGCAAGATCGTCCGGTTCGAGACGCCGGTTCCCGCCGACGGCCGGTTCCACGACGGCGTCCGCGTCGACGCGGGATACCGTGCGGGCGACACGGTGACGCCCTTCTACGACTCGCTGCTCGCGAAGCTCGTGGTGCACGGCCCCACCCGCGCCGAGGCCATCGCGCGGCTGGGCGCCGCGCTCGACGCCTTCGCGGTCGAGGGAGTCAAGACCAACCTTCCGCTCCACCGCCGAATCGCCGCATCGCCCTTCTTCGCGCGCGGCGAGCTCGACACCCGTTTCCTGGAACGACTGACTCAGGAGGTCCCGCCTTGATCGACGTGCCCGCCCACATCACCGGCACCGTCTGGAAGATCGAGAAGAAGCCCGGCGACCCGGTGTCCGCCGGAGACGTGCTGGTGATCATCGAATCGATGAAGATGGAGATGCCCGTCGAAGCGCCCGAGGACGGCAAGGTCTCGGAGGTCCGCTGCAAGGAAGGGCAGCCGGTCAGCGAAGGCGAGGTGCTGGTCGTGCTCGCCAAATGAGGGCCGGCCGCCGTATTCGGCGGCGCTGTGTTCATGGCGCGGACGTCATGGATGCGCTTCAGACCCGCGAGAACAGCTCGGGGAGCCGGATCTTCAGCGCGTGGGCGATCTTGTAGAGCGAAGTGACGCTGGCGCTCGATTCGGCGCGCTCGATCTGCGAGAGCAGGCTGACCGAGAGCCCGGTCCGCTTCGCGAGCTGCTTCAGGGTCAGGGTCCGCTTCTTGCGCAGATCGCGGATGGCCGATCCGATGTTGCGGTGCAGCTCTTCCTCGGGCAGGAGCGCCAGCCCCTTCGCGGCGAGCGCCCGCCGCACCGCTCCGAGCAGCTCGTCCTCGCGCACCGGCTTGCGCAGGTAGTCCACCACGCCGCCGCGCAGGGCGGAGACGGCGGAATCGAGCGTCGCATAGCCGGTCATGAGGATGACGGCGCAGTCGGAATCGTGGTGCCGGATCATCTCCACCACGTCCAGCCCGGAGATGTCGGGCATCTTGAGGTCCACCACCGCGAGGTGGATGTCGTTCTTGCGGATCTCCTCCTCGACCTTGCGGCCGTCGGTCAGCGTCTGGACGCGGTAGCCATCCTTCTTGAGGATCTTCTCGACCAGCTCGACGGAGTCCTGGTCGTCGTCGACAACGAGGATTCGAATGTCCACCGTAGCCCCCTTCGTTGGGACGCGCAGTGAAGTCTGACGTACCTACGGTACGGCAAAGCTTGTTATCCGGCCGCGCCTCAGCGGTCAACGGACGGACGTGTAGGCGTTTACCGTACGCTGTCGCGTGATCCCGGGGGCGCGGAGTCACGTGACGATTGTGCATCGGGGTCCGTGATCGTGATCGTGCTGGTACTCGTGCTCGTGCTCGAACTCGCCGGCGACTGCGTCTCGGCGCCGCGGGCGGTGCGGAGCCACAGCGCTGCCGCGACGGCGGAGGCGACGAGCACGGCTACGATGAAAGTCGTAATGCGCGCCCTTCGCGCGTCCAGTCCGCGCCTCGCGCCGCGAATCGGAGTGGTGGTTTCTTCCGCGGCTCGCGGGTCCGGCTCCGGCTTCTCGTCGGGGCCTCCTTTCAGCGTGAGATCGTACTGGCTGATCTCGATGAGGTCGCCTTCGCGGACCAGGCGCGGTCCGTGGACCCGGCCGCCGTTGACGCGGACGCCGGTGAAGCTGCCCAGGTCCTCGACGTACACGCGGCCGCTGCGGCGCAAGAGCTTGGCGTGGCGGCGCGAGACGTCCTTCTCGGTGAGCCGGACGGGGCTCCCCTCGGCGCGGCCGATGATCAGCTCGTCGCGGAAGAGCGGCACGACGGTGCG
Organism: Myxococcales bacterium; assembly: GCA_036393835.1. Taxonomy (GTDB): domain Bacteria; phylum Myxococcota; class Myxococcia; order Myxococcales; family 40CM-4-68-19; genus VBKO01. Next base: position 62,646 of record DASWGI010000034.1, read on the forward strand.
TCGGCCCTCGTCGTCCTCGATGATCAGCTTCATCTCGGCGGCTACCCGCCGAACTTGTCGATGAGCTGCTGCAGCTGTCCCCTGGTGGCGTCGTCCGCGAAGGGCATGTAGAGCTTGTACCACTTCACCGCCGCCTTGGTATCGCCCGCGTAGACGGCCGCGGTGCCGAGCCCGCGATAGGCGAATCCGACGTATTGCTTGCTCGGCTTCAGGTCGATGGCGGCCTGGTACTTGGCGGCGGCGCCCCCGAAGTCCTTCGCGCTCACCTTCGCGTTGCCTTCCTGGATCAGCTGGTACGCCTTCTGATCGCGGCTCGCCGGGGAGAGGCCGCCGCCCTCGTGCCGCGCGGAAGCCGGCTTCTCCGCCTGCGCCTGCTGCGGCGCGCACGACAGCGCCTGCGCCTCGGCGCTGTTGGCGTCGAGCGCGAGGACCTGCTGCACCTCCTGCTTGCACGACTCGATCTTTCCCTGCGCCTTCGCCGCCTGCGCCTTGGCGAGGTGCGCGGCGGCGTAGCCGGACTTCACCTGGTCGCCCTTCTCCCGCACCCTCTCGCAGAACCAGGTGGTCTCGGTGGAGCACTTCTCGTAGAGCGCGCGCGCCTTGTCGAAGTCCTTCGCCGCGATCGCCTTGTCGAGGGCCAGGTCGACTTCCTGCGCGCGCGCCTCGTCCTGCGCCTTGGCGCGGTTCGCCGGCTTCTCTCCCTTGGCCGCCGCGGCGTCGTAGTACTCGAGCGCCTTGAGGTAGTCGTGCTTCTTGAACTCGCGATCGCCGGCCTTGGTCGCCTCGGCGGCGGACAGGTCCCCCTCGCCCCCTTCGTCGGCGCGCCTGGCCTTCCCCAGCAGGAGGAAGGCGACCAGCGCGGCGGCGACCAGCGCACCCGCGCCCGCGACCAGCGGCAGCTTGCCCTTCTTCGCCGCCGGAGCCCTCGCGCCCTCGCGGGCCCCGGCGATCAGCTCCGCGGTGGTGGGGCGCAGGCCGGGCTTCGCCTCTTCGGCCTTGTCCGCGGACAGGGTGAACTTCTCGCCCGGCGCGCAGAAGCGGAACTTGAGGTGTCCCAACTCGACCGTGTCGCCGGGCCTGACCGCGCCGATGGCGTACTGCTCGCCGTTGATGTGCACGCCGTTGGCGCTCTTGTTGTCGACCACCTTCCAGCTCGCGTCCTCGAGCACGAACCGCGCGTGCTGGCGGCTCATCGACTGGTGATCGATGGCGATGTCGTTCTCGTCGCTGCGCCCGATCTTCACCTCGGTGCGCGTGAGGAAGAACTCCTTGCCGCGCACGTTGCCGGTGAGGCCCACCAGGCGGGGCATCTCGCCCTTCTGCAGGTCGCGGACGTCGACCTGCGGGGCGGACTTCATGATGTCGCTGACGCGGATGATGGCGGTCGCGCCGCCCGCGCTCGCGGAAGCCGTCGAGGCGCTGCCGGGGGCCGGGCCCGCCGCCGGAGGGGGCGGCGGCTCCGCGGCAGCGGCGGCGGAAGCTTGCACCTGCGGATGGGGGATGGCCGCCGGCCTCTGCGCCATCATCGACGGCGGGATGGTCGTGCGCCCCATCTTCGGCTGGGTGGGAGGCGGCGTGGTGGGAACCTCGATCCGGCCCTGGACGCCGAGATCGTAGTCGCCGATCTCGATCAGGTCGCCTTCCTTGATCTTGGTGGGGCCGTTGATGCGCTCGCCGTTGACGCGCACGCCGTTGTAGGACCCCAGGTCCTCGATCACCAGCGAGCCGTTGTCCTTCTTCAGGCGCGCGTGCCGGCGGGAGACGTTGCGCTCGCTCAGCTTGATGATGTTCCCGTCCTGGCGCCCGATGGTGATCTCTTCGCGCACGAGCGGGACGACGGTCTTCCGTCCCTCGTCGTCCTCGATGATGAGCTTCATGAGGTCCTCCGCCCGAGGCGCTTTCTGCCTGGGGCGTGTGGTGAGCGAGGGCCTGCCGCGTACCCCCCTCAGTGATCATCCTAGTGCAGATGGGCGCGTGGACGGAAGAAGCGACTGTCGGGTCGCCGACGGCCCGGGATGCCGCGCTGCGTCCAGGGTCGGCGCGCGAAATGCTGGCCGTTTCCGGCATCCCCTGGGTGACGCTGCTCTTCCTGCTGGCGTGCGCCTGGGTGCTGCTGGCGGCCGGCGGAATGAGGGGGGCCCTGTCGGTTTCCGGATTGCTCGCGTACGGGGCCAAGGCCACTCCGCTGATCCTCGATCGGGGCGAGACGTGGCGCCTGCTCTCGGCGAACCTCCTGCACAAGGACCTCTTGCACCTCGCGTTCAATGCCTTCGCCATCTGGAACGTGGGGGGCGCGCTGGAGCGGGCCGTCCGGCCGGCCGACTACCTGGCGTTGATCATCTTCACTGCGCTGGGGACGACGGTGGCTTCCGCGGTCGGCGCCGATTCGATCTCGCTGGGAGCCTCGGGCGTCGCCTTCGGTGTGCTGGGCGCGTCCGCCACCTTCGGCTGGCGGCGCGCGGTGCGCGGACGGCTGCGCGCGCATTTCGGCCTGCGGCTCTTGCCCTGGCTGTTCGCGCTGTTCCTGGCCGGGCTCGGCTCGGCGGGCGTAGACAACTGGGGGCACGGCGGAGGGCTGCTCGCGGGAGCTGCGTGCGGGCTGTTCCTGACTCCGCGGGAGTGGCCGGGCGAAGCGGCGGCGCGCAGGCTCGCCGCCGCAACCGGGGCCCTGGTGGGGACGGTCTCGATGGGGATGTTCGCCGCTCCTGCGCTGCCGGTGCTGGGAGCTTTGCGCGAAGGTCCGCTGGGGAGCTCGATGCAGGTGCCGCTCGGATGGCGGAAGGCGGCGTCTTCGCCGCACGAGATCTCGTACACGAACGGGCTGTCCACGCTGTGGCGGAACTCGGTCACGCTGCTCTCGGCCCCGGGTTGCCGCGGATCGGCCGACCTGGTGCGCGGCGCGGTGACCAGGGACCTGTGGCGCCTGGCCGACGTGGGCGCGCTCCGCGCGGTGGACGTTGCGGAGCCGCACCCCGGGCGCGTGGCTGGATCGGTGCGCGTGGTCGCGACCGTGCTCGGTGAAGACGGGCAGGCACATCTCGAGGCGGTCTGCACGGAGCGCGACCGCACCGCGCTCGCGGTGGTGGTCCTGCAGCCGCTCTCGGAACGGCCGACCGAGCTGGCGGATCGGATCGCGCGGACGGTGCGGTGGCCGGTGGTGCCGCCTTCGCCGTAATCTACCGAGTCACGGCGAAGCGCGCCGAAGCCGAGGCGCCCAGACCCACCGTGTCGACGGCGGTGAGGACGGGCTCGGCCGCAGTGGCCGATGGGTCCAGCGCGCCGGTGTCCACCGCCATGCGGAACGAGCCGTCCAGCTGGAGCGCGAGGGTCGTCCCCGGGGAAGTGGTCAGCGTCACCGCCGAGCCGTCGAAGACGTGCGCCCGGAGCTGGACCACGGCGCCCCGCGGCACCGGCTGCGAAGGCACGCTGCTCGCGTCGATGAACACGCGCGGGGCGAGGTCGTCCAGCGCGAGCGCGCCGGACAAGACGGTGGCGTGGCCCAGGTCGTCGAGCACGAAGACTTCCATCGGGACCGTCGCCTCGACGCCGGCGGGAGCGAACTGGAGCGGGACGTCGAAGCGGATCCGCCCACCGGGTTCTCGCGCTCCCTGGACGGTCTTGCCGTTGATGCGAAGCGACGCGGTCGCCACCTCCGCGCCCCCGTGCGCGCGGTCTACCCGGACCCGCACGGTGGCTGTCTGCGCGCGGGCGAAGAGCGTGCGCGGCACCTCGTCGAAGACGGCGCGCGGCGGGCTCTGGCAAACTCCTTCGGCGCAGAACAGTCCGGCCGCGCCTCCTTCGCAGTCCGCGTCCCGGCTGCAGCTGCCTCCTGGATCGGGGACGCAAGCGGCCAGCGCGAGGGCCAGCGCGGCGCCGCCGGCTCCGAGGCATGCGGCGGGCGCGGCGCTCACCACCACAAAGCCACCGCTATCGCGCCGAGCACGGCCGCCCCTGCGATCATCGCCCGCCCTGCGATCGACTCGCGCCGCGCCCGCCCGTACCGCGGTCCGTCGGTCGCGTCGAGTTCGCCCGCCGCGAATCTCGCGTGCAGGTCGTCCGACACCCTCGCTCCGTCCCACCACAGTGCTGCTCCTCCAACGGCGAGCGCCCCGGCTCCCGCGGCAATCCAGGGTGCCGCGCGGGCGCCGCTCGAGCGCGGGCGGGACGTCGCCTCCTGGGGCGCGCGCACCGGGCCGCCGACGGCACCGGTCGGCGCGGCGTTGGCAGACGGCCCGCCCGGAGCCGTTGTCGCTGTCGGAGTCGCAGTCGCTGTCGGAGTCGGTGTCGTAGTCGGAGTCGCAGTCGTAGTCGGAGTCGTAGTCGTAGTCGGAGTCGCAGTCGAGGTCGGGTTCGTGGTCGAGGTCGTGGTCGTGGTCTCGTTCGCTTTCGAGCTCTGCTTCGCCGCCCCCGCCCCCGCCGCCGCCGTCGCGCTCGGTCCCCGCCGCGGCGGCCCGGGCTCCGGCCTGGGCGCCTTCTTCTTCTTCTTCGCCGGCGGCGCCTTCTCGTGCTCCTCGTCCGGCACCTTCCTGTGCTGCTCCTCGATGAGCACGTTCAGCTCCGCGAGCTGCCGCGTGACCTCCTCTCTCAGCTCCCCCTCCGGCGCCGCGCGCAGGTAGCCGCGGAACGCCTCCTTCGACAGCTCGTACTGCTTCAGCCGGCGCCGCACGAGCCCCAGCCGGTAGAGCAGTTCCGGCGCTCCTTCTTCTCGGTAGGCCTCCTCGTATTCGCGCGCCGCCTGCGCCGCGTGACCGGTGCTCTCCGCCGCCTGCGCGCGCTGGCGGTGGCCCGCCGCAAAGGCAGAGGCGCTCAGGAGGAGACACAGCAGGGTAGGGGCCGCTCGCACTTCGCGGATGCTCGCGTGCAGCACTCGGCGCGGTCAAGCTTCGCTCCTTGCCGCTTCAGGGAGGCCGTGCTACCCCGGCCGGGGATGGCGCGCTCTCCGAGACTGCACGCGACCGCACCCGAGCCCGAGCCCGTCCCCGAGGTCCCGCCTCGGCAGTGGGGCGACGCGCTGCCTGCACCGGTGCTGAAGACGCCCTGGCTGCGCTGGCTGGCCCCGCTCTCGGGCGAGCAGCGCTGCGTGGTCGCCCTGTGCGCCTTCTCCGCGCTGCTCTTCGTCCCGTGGCTGGGCGCGACGGGCTTCTGGGACCCCTGGGAGCCGCACTACGGCGAGGTCGCGCGCGAGATGATCGCGCGGGGCGACTACCTCCATCCCTGGTGGGAGTCGGCCTACTTCTTCTCCAAGCCCGCGCTCGACCTGTGGCTGATGGCCGCGGCGATGCTCGCCGTGAACACCAACGGCCCGGACCGCTGGGTGGGCGTCTTCACCGAGTGGGGCGTCCGCCTCCCGTTCGCCGCGCTCTCCGCTCTCGGCGCCATCCTGCTGTTCGTCGCCGCCAGCCGCCTCATCTCGCGCCGCGCCGCCCTGCTCGGCACCGTCGCCACGCTCACCGCGCCGCTGTTCGTGATGCTCGCGCGCCAGGCCGTGCCCGACGCCGTCTTCGTCGGGTTGCTCTCGGCGGCGATGGCCTGCCTCATGATCGCGCTTTTCGCCGAGCAGCCGGGCCCGGGCTGGGCGATCGCCTTCTACTGCTTCGTCGGCCTGGCGACGCTGTCGAAGGGCCTGCTGGGTTTCGCCCTGCCCGGCGCAGTGACCCTGGTGTACTGCATCGCGACCGGCGAGTGGCATCGCCTGCGCCGCCTCCGCCTGCTCACCGGGACGCTCATCGTCCTGGCCATCGCCGCGCCCTGGTACCTCACCATGTTCGCCTTCCCGGGGAACGACGACGAGGGCAAGACCTTCTTCGAGCGCTTCATCGTCCACGACCACTTCAAGCGGCTGGTCACCGGCGTCTACACCAGCACTCCCGGCGGCACCTTCATCTATTTGATCGAGCAGCTCGGTTTCGACTGCTTCCCCTGGGTGTTCGCCTTGCCGGGCGCGCTCGGAGGCGTGCTCGCGCGCCGCACGCTCCGGCCGCAGACCACGCGCGACCGCGCGCTGTTCTTCGTGCTCCTGTGGGTGCTCATCGGGTTCGCCGTGTTCGCCTTCAGCGCCACGAAGTTCCACCACTACGCGTTCCCGGTGGTGCCGCCGCTCTTGCTCCTGTGCGGCGTGTGGCTCGAGCGCGTGCTGGACGAGGGGCTCCGCGCCCACGCCGGCGAGCTCCTCGCCGGCGCTCTGGTGTACGGGCTCGTCGCCCACGACCTGGCGCTGACGCCCAAGCACGTGGCCGACATGTTCGTCTTCAACTACGAGCGGCCCTACCCGGAACGCGAGACGGACCCGCGCCGCGTCTTCACCGTGCTCTTCACCGCGGCGGCGGCGGTGGCCCTGTCTCCGTGGCTCCTCGACCGGGCCGGGCAGGCCTGGCGGATCCTGCGCGCGCTGCCGCGCAAGGCGGGCCGCGCGGCGCTGCGCACCGCGTGGCGCGAGCGCATGGACGGGGCGCCGCTTTCGACGGAGGAGTCGCCCCAGGACCGGACCATCCTGGTCGGCAGCCTCGCCGCCCTGGCGGTGGTCTTCGCCATCTTCCTCGGATGGTTCCACTGGCGCGCGCTGTCGCCGCACTGGACGCAGCGCGACCTGTTCTGGGAGTACTACCACCAGAGCGCGCCCGACGAGCCCATCGGCGCGTACCTCATGAACTGGCGCGGGGAGACGTTCTACTCGAAGAACCGGGTGCGGCAGCTCAAGGAGAACCAGAAGCTGGGCGAGTTCATGGCGGGTCCTGGCGATCGCAAGTGGCTCCTCGTCGAGCATGCGCGCCTGACGGCGCTGCGCACCGCGCTGGGCCCCTCGGTCCGGCTGCGGGTCGTCGAGTCGCGCAACAACAAGTTCGCGCTGACCGTGGCCGAGCGGCGCGAGCAGGCTCAGCCATCGCCGCCGCCGGCTCCGGCGCAGAACGGCGCCCAGCCGCAGCCTCCCGGCGCCGGAGGTCAGAGCGGCGGCACGCCGGGGCCCGCCGCGCCGCCGCCGCCGTCCACCATATTCGGCGCTCCGCCGTAGGAGAAGGTCCGTGCCGGTCGTCCTGGTCGTCGACGACGAGCCAGCCATCCGCGAGAGCCTGGCTTTCGCGCTGCGCCGCGACGGGTTCGCGATCGAAGAAGCCGCCGCGCTGCGCGACGCCGAGCGGCGGAGCGCCGACGCCGACCTCATCATCCTCGACCTGGTGCTCCCCGACGGCAGCGGCCTCGATTTCCTCCGCGCCCTGCGGGCGCGCTCCGACGTGCCGGTCATCGTGCTGACCAGCCGCGACGAGGAGACCGACCGCGTGGTCGGCCTGGAGATGGGCGCGGACGACTACGTGCTCAAGCCGTTCTCGCCGCGCGAGGTGGTGGCGCGCGTCCGCGCCGTGCTGCGCCGCTTCCGCGGCGACCGGCCGCAGGAGGAGCCGCCGCTGCAGGGTCCGGGAGGGCTGCGCGTCGATCCGCGCACGCGCCGCGCTGCGCTCGGCGGGAACGAGCTGGCGCTCTCGCGCACCGAGTTCAACCTGCTGGCCGCGTTCCTCAAGGCGCCCGGGCGCGTGTTCGAGCGCAGCCAGCTGCTCGACGCGGTGTGGGGCAGCGACGTGGTGGTCGGCGACCGCACCGTCGACGTGCACGTCAAAGCGCTGCGGCGCAAGCTGGAGGAGGCGGGCGGCGATCCGAAGCTCCTGGAGACGGTGCGCGGGGTAGGATATCGGCTGAGGGACGAGCCGTGACGCTGGGCAGGCAAGGGCTGCTCGCCCTGCTGGCGCTGGTCTTCCTCGTCGGCCTGGTGCTGACCATCTCGCGGCTCGTCGCCGCCCGGCGCAGCGGACTCTCTTTCCGACTTCAAGTTTTCCTGCCGCTCGCCGCCACCACCCTGACGCTCTCGGCGGCGTTCGCCGTCATCGTCATCGACCGGTTCACCGCGCGCGCCTCGGTGTTCGCGCAGCGCGGCGCGCAGGACGAGGCGCGCGTGCTGGCCGAGTTGGCCTCGCGCGCGCTGGACGCGCCCGGCGCGACCCTGGACGGGGCGGCGCAGCAGCTCTCCCGCGTGCTGCCCGCCTTCACGCACAGCGAGATCGCCACGCACGTGGAGATCGTCGACGCGCAGGGCCGCACGGTGGTGGCGGTGGGCGAGGCCCAGGACCGGCCGGGAGTGCAGATCGTGGTGGCCAGCGCTCCCATCCGCGACCAGGGATTCGTGCGCGTGCGCAAGGCCACCTTCGGCATGGTGGCGCTGATGAGCGACGTGGCGCCCAAGGTGGCGCTCCTCGCGTTCATCCTCGCCCTGGCCTCGGCGGTGGTGGCGATCCTCATCGGCCAGGCGGTGGCGGGACCCATCGAGCGGCTCACGCGGGCGGCCCAGCGGGTCGCCGCCGGCGAGAGGCAAGCGGCGCTGCCGCAGCCGCGCGGGCGAGAGGTGCGCGAGTTGACCGAAGCCCTGGAGTCCATGCGGCGCGAGCTGGAGCAGCGGCACGCGCTGGAGAACTTCGTGGCCGACCTGTCGCACGAGCTGAAGAACCCGATCGCCTCGGTGCGGGCCTCGGCCGAGGTGCTCACCGAAGGCGCCGCCGACGAGCCGGAGACCGCGCGAAGGTTCGCGCTGCGCATCCGCGAGAGCGCCGACAAGCTGCAGGTGCTCACCCAGGACCTCCTCTCCCTGGCCAGGCTGGAGGCCCGCGGCATCCAGGCCCAGCGCCGGAAGGTGGACCTGTGCGGCATCGCGCGCGAGGCAATCGACGCGCAAGCGCCCCAGGCGGCGCGGCGGGGCGTCCGCGTCGAGCTGCGCGCCCCCGACAGCGCGCAGGTCCGCGGCGACCCGGTCTGGCTGCGGCGCGCGCTGGAGAACCTGCTCGGGAACGCCGTGCAGCACTCGCCCGACGGTGCGCGGGTGCTGGTCGAGGTGTCGCCCGGGGCGGCCGGATGGGAAGCCAGCGTCGCGGACGAGGGCCCCGGGGTCGACCCGGCGATCCGAGAGCGACTCTTCGAGCGCTTCGTCACCACGCGCCACGGCGAGGGCGGCACCGGCCTCGGCCTCGCCATCGTGCGCGCCGTTGCCGAGCTGCACGGCGGCCAGGCCACCCTCCGCCAGAGCGGCCCGCGCGGTACGGTGTTCAGCTTGAGCCTACCCAGGGCCTGATATTCCGGTAATCAATATTGTTTCCGAATCCGGCCCGAGGTGGAACGCCCAGGCCCAGCGCGGGCTTGACCCGGGCACCGCCGAGGCCTATGGGGGCCCTCGAGGGGGGTCACGCTCGATCCGTTCATGCACGTCATTCTCGATAAGGGGGAACCAATGAAGAATTGGTCTGCGGGGTTTTTCGCGAGCGGCTTCGTGCTGGCGGCGGCTGCGCCGGCCTACGCCGAACTTGGGGGACAGGTCTTCTTCCGCGGTGGGGTCGCAATGCTCGTGGGAGGCGATCGGGGCGGCGAGGTGTTTACGGATGTCAATGGAGCGTCGGGCCTTCGCAACGACGACAAGACAGGCTACAGCATGGGCTTTGGATTCTCCCTCCCACTCCTCAAGGATCCCTGGTTCGGGAACACCCTGCTCGCCGAGATCCTGGTCGACCACGCCCAGTTCTCGCACAAGCGGGTCGTCCAGACCACGAGTGCGTTGCTGGGGGGAACGAACACCTCCAACGTCTCGGTGAGTCAGATCGCGATCGTCGCGGCCCCCAAGTACCGCTTCGAGCTCGGGGCGGTGCGGCCGTGGCTCGTCCCGATCGGCATGGAGTTCATCGTGAACAGCCCGCCCTCCAACGATACGACCTACCAGACGTCGGCCGTCCATTTCGCGGCCGGGATCGAGTACCGGTTGTTCGCCCCGCTCAGCGTCGGCGTCGACGCCCGATACCACCTTGGGTTCGGCGAAAGTCACGTCCGCGAGGACAACTCGTTCACGGCCGGCGGGTATCTGGGATTCAACTTCTAGGGTCTTCGAGCCTACCGCTTGTGCTTCCTGCGGCGCTTCTTGTCGCCCTGCATGTACTTGTAGTCCGGCCGCTGGGTGGGCGGAGGCGCTTCGGGAGCGTTGTAGGCGAGCTGCTTCTCCGCCAGGGCGGCCAGCGCGGCCGGGTCGAGCGCGAGCGCGCCGAACGCGCGCGCCGCGTCCTGCCCCGTGCCGCTGCGGCCCTGCGCCCAGATCTTGCGAAGCACGGCGCCCGTGCCGGGCTCGTGCCACCAGTGCGTCTCCGGCGGCGGCTTTCCGCCGTCGCTCGCTCCCGCCGCGGGCGCTCCACCGGTGGGCGTCTTCTCCAGGGCCTGCTGCAGCTGGGCGGCGAGCAGCGCGCCTTGCAGCTGGGTCGCGGCGCGCAGCCAGCCGTCCGCGTCGAGCGCCCACCGCCCCGCGTCGTCGTCGCTGAAACCGGCGAAGGTGGCCCGCTGCAGGAGCTGCCGGTAGAGCGAAGCGTTCGCCTCGGCCGTCCCCGGGCCTTCGCGCCGCCGGATCTCGAACAGCACCATCGCCGCCGCCCGGCGGGCCGCCAGGAGCCGGCGCGTGGCCTGCGTGTGCACGAGGTCGTCGAGCGGCTCGCCCCGCAGCGCGGTCTGCTCGCGCAGCCAAGCGGGGTCCCCGGCCAGCTCCTCGAACAGTTGCGCCACGCCCTCTGCGGCGGATCCGGGCCCGAGCTGCGCCAGCTCCCAGCGCGGCACGTCGGTCGCGACTCCCCCGGCCGCGCGCGCCGCCTCGTGCAGCACGGCGCGCTGCTCCTCGAATCCTCCCGTCGGCCGCACCGAGAGCCGCACGTCGCGGGGCGGATCGACCAGCAGCGCCAGCGGGCGCGCCGCCTTGGACGGCGAGGGCTCCGCGTCGATGCGCACCTTGCCGAGGTCCGCGCCCACGGCCCCGAGCGTCGCCTGGGCCGAGGCCCATCCCTTGCCGGGCGGGAATTGCGGATCCGCGGCCGCCGAGCGGAGCAGGCGCGGCAGATCGGCGCGCCGGAGCCGATCGACCGTGACCCCGAGGTTCCGCTGCGCGGTCCCCCCGACCGCCTTCTGCGTCGCGGCGTCCGTCACCGAGAGCGTGCGCTCCGCCAGGTCGGCCACCTCCGCGGGAGTCGCGCGGTGCATCTCCGCGATCAGGTCGCCCCAGCCGGGCAGCCCGAGCCGCGCCATCGCCTCGGCAACCGCCTTGTCGCGAGCCAGCGCGAGCGGGGCCAGCGACAGCGCCGCCCTCGCCTCGGCCTGCGCGATCGCCGCGCGCTTCTGCGCGCTGGGCTCGTCCGTGAGCAGGCGATCGAGGTCGCGCTCGCCGCGCTCGGCGCGCACGTCCCCCGGCGCCGCGAAGGAGAGCGCCGCGCGCGCCCGCTCCAGCGCATCGGTCTCGGCTGCGGCCTCGCGGGCGATCTGCAGCGTGGCCAGGTCGCCGTGCAGGAACCGCAGCGCCAGCTCGTCGGCGGGCTTGCGCGCGGACGCGGCGGCGCTGGCCACCGCGGACACCGCCTCGCGCTGGAAGAGGCGCGGGTGGTCCGCGAGCGCGCCGGAGGGCAGCGGCCCGGACCCGGTCGTCCAGCGGGTCCAGAGGAGGTCTCCCTCGGCGCGCAGGAGCGCCCGCGTCTCCTCCGACAGCTCCGCCGCGAAATCGCGCGGGTCGTCGGGGGGCGGCGGGAGGACCGGGCGCGCGCGTGCGCCGTTGCTCGAAGGAGCCGCGGGGGGCGGCGGCTTGGCGGGCGCGTGCCCGCAGGCGAGCGCGCAGGCGCAGAGGAGGGCTAGCGTCGTCTTCATCGGAGTCCTTTCCACTCGCATCGTCCGGAGCGCGCGGCAAGAGATTTCCTCGCCCGCCCGGCGCGTGCTCCGGGGTACAACGGGGTGGCATGTCCGCCGACCTCGCCATGGCCCGCAGCCGGGCCGCGCTGCTCCGCGCGCTGCGCGAAGGCCTCGACGCTCGCGGCTATCTCGAGGTGGAGACGCCCATCGCCGTGCCGGTCGCCGGGCAGGAGCCGCACCTGCGGCCGTTCGAGACCTCCTTCACCCCGGACCGGCCGGTGCCGCCCGGCGGGGTCGAGGGAAGCCGCCGGCTCCACCTGCACACCAGCCCCGAGTACGCGATGAAGCGGCTGCTGGCGCGCGGATTCGGGCGCATCTGGCAGGTCGCGCGCGTCTTCCGCGACGGCGAAGTGTCGCGCTCGCACAGCCCGGAGTTCACGCTGCTCGAGTTCTACGCGGCGCCGGGCGATGCGGATGCCGTCATGGCCGACCTCGAGCAGCTGGTGGCGGAGGCGGCGCGCGCGCTGCGCGGTTCGGCGGCGGCGCCGTCCCGCGAGGGGCATGGCCGGGGCGCGAAGGGCCCGCCGGTCGACCTGGCTCCGCCCTTCGAGCGCCTCACCTGCCGCGAGGCGTTCCAGCGCCACGCCGGGTTCGACCCTCTGCTCCTCGACGCCGATGCTCTCGCCCAGGCGGCGCGCACGGTCGGCGTCCGGCCGGCGCCCGGCTCGTCCTGGGACGACGTCTTCGCGCAGGTGCTGCTCGAGCGCATCGAGCCGGCGCTGGGGCTCTCGCGGCCGACCTACCTCACCGAGTACCCCGCCTCGCAGGCCGCGCTCGCACGCCTGGTCCCGGGCGATCCGCGGGTCGCGCAGCGCTTCGAGCTGTATGCGGCCGGGCTGGAGCTGGCGAACGGGTTCGGCGAGCTGAACGACGCGTCCGAGCAGCGCCAAAGGCTCGAGGCCGAGCAGCGCGAGCGCGCCCGGCTCGGCCGCGACGTCTTCCCGGTCGACGAGCGCTTTCTCTCCGCGCTGCCCGGGATGCCCGATGCGGGAGGCGTCGCCGTGGGAGTCGACCGGCTCCTCATGCTGCTCACCGGCGCGAAGGAGATTGCCGACGTGCTGGCCTTCCCCGCCGCGGAGGAATACCCGCGCGCGAGGCGAGCATGATCGGCCGCGCGCTGCGCACCTTCCTCGGGATCCCGCTCATCGCGCTCGCCGTGATTCCCTTCGGGCTGCTCATCGGTGTCGCCGGCGAGGGCGAAGCCTCCGAGCGACTCCTGCGCGCCTGGTGCCGCCTGGTGCTCGTCTGCGCGGGCGCGCGCGTGGTCGCCCGCGTGCACCCGCTCGACCGCTCCCGCACCTACGTCTTCGTCGCGAACCACACCAGCAACATCGACGTGCCCGCCATCGTGTCGGTCTCGCCCGAGCCGCTGCGGTTCATCGCCAAGCAGGAGCTGGGCAGGATCCCGCTGTTCGGCTGGGCGGCGCGGCGCATGGGCCACGTGTTCATCGACCGGCGCGACTCGCACGGCGCGGCGAAGGCGATCGGCGAGCGCATCGCGCGCGGGCTGCGCGGGGTGGGCCTGTTCTTCTTCGCCGAGGGGACCCGTTCCACCACCGACGATCTGCTGCCTTTCAAGAAGGGAGCCGCGGTGGCCGCTCTCGGCACCGCGCTCGACTGCGTGCCCATCGGCATCGCCGGCGCGCGGGAGGTGCTCGCCCCGAAGGGCTTCTCGCTCTTCCGGCCCGGTCCGATCGCGGTGGTGTTCGGAGAGCCCATCCCCGTGGCCGGGCACACGCTGGAAGATCGCGATCGGCTGGTCGTGGAGCAGCGCACCGCGGTCGAGGCCTGCGTCCGCGAGGCGCGCGAGCTGCTCGCCAGTCGCCGCCCATAGGGCGGCGCTGCGCTTTTCGCGTGCTACACTCGCGGTGTGGCTGACGCCGACGCCGCCCTGGTGCACGGGGCCCTCGCCGGCCTTGGACGGGCGCTCGCGCGCCTCTCCGCCGATCCGCGGGCGGCCGGGCAGCACGCCTCCTCGCTCGAGCCCGCGCTCGCCGGCCTTCGCGACGCCGTCGAGAAGTACGGAACGGTCACCGTCGCGGTCGAGCCCGGGGCGCTGCGGTTCGAGGGCGAGCGGGTCTACGCCGACGAGCTGGGCGCGGCCGGCTTCTGCTCGCGCCTGTACCGCGACGGCATCCGCGCGCTGACCTTCGGCCGCGGCCTCATGCTGCCGGAGCTGACCGCCTTCGCGCTGGCCGCCGTGCCCGGCGGTCCGGAAGGGGACGGCGACGCGGTCGGCGAGCTGTGGAAGGCCGACCTGGGCAGCATCCAGTACACCGCCGCGCGCGGCGATCGGCTCGACCAGGGGCACCCCGCGGCCGCCGCCTTCGCGCAGGAGGTGCAGCAGCTCGCCGCCCGCGCGCGCGAGGCGGTCGAGTACGTCGATGCGGACGCGGCGCTGCTCGACCGCACCCAGCCGCCTCCGCTGTGGTCGGAAGAGCAGCACCGCAAGAGCGATCCGCAGAGCTGGAGCGAGGTGGCGCGGCGCGCGGCGCTCACCATCCAGCGCATCGTCGAGGAGGACCTGGCGGGGTGGGACCTGGAGGCCCTGGAGGAGTCGTTCGCGCGGCTGGTCGACGAGATGGCGCGGCGGACCGAGGTGCCCGCCCTGGTGGCCGCGCTCGAGGGCGCGGCGCGCATGGGAGGCGCGCACGCGCCGGCGTTCCGCGCCTTCGTCGGACGGCGCCTGGCCGACCCGGAGCGGCTGGTACGCGCGGCCGAGCTGGCGACTGCGCCGGTCAAGGCGGCCGCGCAGCTCCTGCCCGCCTGGACGGCGCTGCTGCCCGTGGACGCAGGCCCCGCTCTGATCGCGGCCCTGCGGGCCGCGCGCGAGGACGTGGCTCCGGCCCTGGCCGCCGCCGCGGCGCAGCGATGCGACTCGTGTCCGGACGGCGTGGCGGAGGTGCTGCGCGAGGGGTCGGCGGCCGCCGCGCAGGCGGCTCTGGCGGCGCTGCCCGAGGCGGACCGCGCCCGGATGGCCGTCGAGGCGATTGCGCACGCCGACGACGAGGTCCGGCTGCAGGCCGTGCCGCTGCTCGCCTCAGATCCGGCGCTCGCGCCCGAGCGGCTCGCGCCGCTGCTCGACGACCCCGCTCTGCGGGCCCGCGCCGCCGAGGCGCTGTCGTCCTGCGCCGCGCCGCCCGACGAGGCGGCGGCGCCGATCGTCGAGCGCCTCTCGGCGTCGTCCTCGGCGAAGCTCGGCGACGAGGACCTGGGCGCGCTGTATCGCGCGCTCGGCAGGCTGGGCGGCCCGGCCGCGCACGCGTTCCTGTCCGGACGGCTCGCCCGGCCCGCGAAGGGATTCCTGAAGCGCCGCCGCTCCGAGCAGGAGCAGCTCCTCGCGGTGGAAGCGCTCGCGGCGGACGGCTCGATGAGCGCGCTGCGGTT
Organism: Myxococcales bacterium; assembly: GCA_036393835.1. Taxonomy (GTDB): domain Bacteria; phylum Myxococcota; class Myxococcia; order Myxococcales; family 40CM-4-68-19; genus VBKO01. Next base: position 77,769 of record DASWGI010000034.1, read on the forward strand.
GCTGGAGGAGACTGCGGATCCGAAGCGCGGGCACGCCCCCGCGGTGGTTTCCGCCTGCCTCGCCGCGGTCGAGCGGCTGCGCGCGCGGCGGCAGGTGCGGGAGGGCCGGAAGTGAAGGGCCCCCGGCCGCCGCCGCCCCCGGTCGAGGTCCTTCCCGAGACGCAGGCCACGCGCGAGCAGCGCCAGGAGCTGGGCGAGAAGGCGCTGGTCGCGCTCTGCAGCGTGCTGCGCAACGCGCGCAGCTACAGCTGGGAGCACGACGTGTTCGCCCCCCCGCTGGATGCGCTCCAGCAGGCGGTGCTGGAGCTGCTCGGCACCGACGGCACCTTCGAGCTGGACCTTGCCGGGGACGCCTTCCACGTCAACGGCCAGCCGATCCGGGTCCAGCCCGGCGCGGTGCCGCTCGCCGCCGCGCTGCGCACCGAGCTCCGGCACCGCGGGGTGACCGGGATCCGCGCCTCGCTCGCTCCGCCGAAGACGGACCTGCGGCTACTCCTGCGCCTCTTCCGGCCGGCGCCTCCTCCGCGCCTCGACGATCGCGGCGATCCGGCCAGGCCGTTCAAGGTGCTCCGCCTGCGGCTCGGCCCCGAGGCGGCACAGGCGGGCCTGACGGAGCGGACCGAGAGGCTCGCCGAGGCGTATGCCGCCGCCGCGGCGTTCGTGAACCAGACCATCCAGCAGCTCCGGATGGGCGCGCCGGCGTTGCCGGTGCGGACCGCCGCGCGGATTGTCCAGGACCTGGTCGATCTGCAGCGGTCGATGCCCATGCGCTTCCTCGCTCTGGCGCGCGTGAAGGTCGAGGAGAGCGACCGGTACTGGGGCGTTCACGCCGCCAACGTGGCGGTGCTCGCGATCACGTTTGGCTCGCGGCTCGGGCTGTCGAAGAAGCGGCGCCACGACCTGGGGATGGCGGCGCTGTTCCACGACGTCGGCATGGCGGCGATTCCCAAGACCGTGCTGCAGAAGTCCGGCAAGCTGGACGAGAAGGGCCTGCGCGCCGTGAAGGCCAGCCCGCTGCTCTCCGCCCGCGCCATCCTGCGCGAGGGCGAGGTGAGCGCGGCCGCGCTGGAGCGCGCCCAGGCCGCGTACGAGTGCCACCTCGACCTGGTTCCAGGCGAGGGCCCGCTGCCCGAGATCGGGCTCGCGGGGCGCATCCTCGCCATCTGCGAATCCTTCGACGCGCTCACCACCACGCGGCCGTTCCGCGCGGCGCACGGCCTGCGCGAGGCGACGCGCATCATGACCAGCGAGCAGCTCTTCCGGTTCGATCCACAGCTCGTCGACCTGTTCGTGGGTGTGGTCGCGCGCATGCTCGCGGTTACAGCGCCCGGAGGATGAGGCATTTGAGGTACCGGGTCTCCGGCACTCCGAGCAGCGTCGGGTGATCGCGGGCGGCGCCGCGCCGCTCGATCACCTGCACCGACCGGCCCGCGTCCGCCGCCGCGCCGAGCACGGTGCGCTCGAACGCCGCCTCGTCGATGTGGAAGGAGCAGCTCGCGGTCACCAGCACGCCTCCCGGCGAGAGCAGGTGGAAGGCGCGCAGGTTGATCTCCTTGTACCCGCGCAGCGCCGCGGCGAGCGACGCCTTGTTCTTGGCGAAGGCGGGCGGGTCGAGGACGATGGTGTCGTAGACTTGTCCCTCGTCGGCTTGGTCGCGCAGCAGGTCGAAGGCGTTGGCCACCTGGAAGGTCACGTTCGCGGCGTCGTTGCGCGCGGCGGCGCGGCGCCCTTCCTCCGCGGCGCGCTCGCTGATGTCGACCGCGGTGACGGTCTCCGCCTGCCGGGAGAGCTGCAGCGCGAAGGCGCCGCCGTAGGTGAAGCAGTCCAGGGCGCGGCCGCGCGCGTACCGGCCCGCCTCGACGCGGTTCTCTGCCTGGTCGAGGAACGCGCCTGTCTTCTGGCCCTCGAGGAGGTCAGCCAGGAGCCGCACCTCGCCCTCCAGGAACTCCACGGGCCCGGGCTCCGCACCGCGGAGCAGGCCCTTGCGCAGGGGCAGCCCCTCGTGGGCGCGCACCTTGACGTCGTTGCGCTCCACGATCGCGCGCGGCTTCCACAGCTGCTGCAGGAGATCGGCGAACAGCTCGCGGCGGGCGTCGGTCGCCTCGATCAAGGTCTGCACGACGAAGCAGTCGGCGTAGCGATCCACCACCAGGCCGGGGAGGAGGTCCGCCTCGCCGTGCACCACCCGCGCCGCGCGCCGCAGCTCGGGATCGGGAGCGGCGGCCTCGCGCAGGGTCCTGGCCTGGGCGAGGCGCCGCGCGAAGAACGCCTCGTCGATCGGCTCGTCCTCGCGGGTGAGCAGGCGGACGGAGATCTGGCTCTGCTTGCCGTAGAACGCCTTGCCGGCGAACCAGCCGCGGTCGTCGACCAACCGCACCACCTCGCCGCCCTGGAGCACGCTCGGAGCGCGCAGGTCGCTGCGGTACACCCAGACGTGCCCGGAGCGGAGCCGCTCGAGGCCGCGGCGCGAGAGGGTCACCTCCGGCTCATCAGAGGACGGCTTTGCGGCGCGCGCGCTGGCCCGCCGGGTGGCTTGTCGGGACGGCACGGCGCGACTCTATAGCGCGTTTTGTGTACGCTCCGGCGCATGAACCTCCTCGAAAACCTGGCGCAGAGCGGTCCCCTGCTGCGCGGGGCGCTGGGACGGGGAAATCTCAAAGTGCTGCGGTCGATGCTGGGCCCCGCCTTCCGAGGCCTCATCCAGCAGCGCGGCAAGCACGAGCCGCGCACCCGCATGGCGCTGGGCTACAGCGCCGTGTTCGACTGGCGCTACCAGCGCACCGAGCCCCAACTCGCCCGGCTCTACGAGGCGGCCAAGGCGTCGCAGTGGAGCGCGGCTACGGACCTCGACTGGTCCATCTCCGTGGATTCGGAGGACCCGGAGAAGCCGATCGTGCCGGACTCGTTCCTGCCGCTCGCCAAGTACCCCGGGTTCCAGCGGCTCGACGCGCGCGAGAAGGCGCGGCAGCGCCACCTGGTGCTGGCGTGGATGCTCTCGCAGTTCCTCCACGGCGAGCAGGGCGCCTTGTTCGCGGCCTGCCAGGTCACCGAGGCGGTGCCGTGGCTGGACGCCAAGCTGTACGGCTCGACCCAGGCGGTGG
>DASWGI010000035.1:0-15515 GCA_036393835.1 Myxococcales bacterium
AGCAGGAGGTCCACGGCAAGCCGCTCGTCTACCTCGACAGCGCGGCGACCAGCCAGAAGCCGCGCGGGGTGATCGACGCGATCGCCCGCTACTACCTGGACGACAACTCCAACGTGCACCGCGGAGTGCACCTGCTCTCCGCGCGCGCAACCCAGGCCTACGAAGCGGCCCGCGAGAAGGTGCAGCGCTTCGTCAACGCGGCGCACGCCCACGAGATCGTGTTCGTCCGCGGCACCACCGAGGCGATCAACCTGGTGGCGCAAACCTACGGGCGCAGCCGGGTCCGCTCCGGAGACGAGATCGTCGTCACGGTGATGGAGCACCACTCCAACATCGTGCCCTGGCAAATGCTCTGCGAGGAGAAGGGCGCGGTCCTGCGCGTGGCGCCGATGGATGACGACGGCACGCTGCGCGTCGACGAGTTGGAACGCCTGATCGGGCCGCGCACGAAGCTGGTCGCCCTGGGGCACGTCTCGAATGCTCTTGGCACCATCCACCCCGTCCACCGGATCATCGAGATGGCGCACCGGAAGAAGGTGCCGGTGCTCCTCGACGGGGCCCAGGCCGTGCCGCACCTCGCGATCGACGTGCAGGCGCTGGGCTGCGACTTCTACGCCTTCTCGGGCCACAAGCTGTTCGGGCCGACCGGCATCGGCGTCCTGTACGGCAGGTCGGAGCTGCTCGAGGAGATGCCTCCCTGGCAGGGCGGCGGGGACATGATCAGCTCGGTCACCTTCGAGAAGACGACCTACAACAAGCTTCCCTACAAGTTCGAGGCGGGCACGCCCGACATCGCGGGGGCGATCGGGCTCGGCGCGGCGATCGAGTACGTGAACGGTCTGGGCTTGGACGCGATCGCCGCGCACGAGCACGATCTGCTCACCTACGCGACCGAGGCGCTCCGCAAGGTCCCCGGGCTGCGCCTCATCGGCACTGCCAAAGAGAAGGCGAGCGTCCTCTCGTTCCTCCTCGGCGACGTGCATCCGCACGACATCGGCACCGTGCTCGACCGGGAAGGAATCGCCATCCGCACCGGCCATCACTGCGCCCAGCCGCTGATGCGGCGCCTGGGGGTCGCCGCCACCGCCCGCGCCTCGCTCGCCTTCTACAACCGCCGCGAGGACGTCGACGCGCTGGTTGCCGGCCTGCACAAGGTCCGGGAGGTGTTCGCGTGAAGTCGGAGCTGCGCGACCTCTACCAGGAGGTGGTCATCGACCACAGCAAGAAGCCCCGCAACTTCCGCAAGCCGGAAGGCGCCAACCGGAGCGCCGAGGGGATCAACCCGCTCTGCGGCGACGAGATCACCGTCTACCTGAAGCTCTCGGGCGACGTGATCGAGGACATCGGCTTCCAGGGCGCCGGCTGCGCCATCTCCAAGGCCTCGGCCTCGCTGATGACCGCCGCGTTGAAGAACAAGACGAAGGCGGAAGCGGAGGCGCTCTTCCAGCGGGTCCACTCGATGGTCAGCGAGGGGCCGAGGAGCAATGTGAATCCGGAAGAGCTGGGCAAGCTCGCCGTGCTCTCGGGCGTGTGGGAGTTCCCCGCGCGCGTGAAGTGCGCGTCGCTGGCCTGGCACACGCTGCGCGCCGCGCTCGACGGAAGCGGCGCGCCGGTCTCCACTGAGTAGAGGCTTTTCAAGATGCCGAGCAAGCTCCCAGTCGTGGAAGTCGTCGAGACGCCCCCGGCACGAGAGGGGCTCATCGTCCTCAAGCGCGAGTGCGAGGCGACCCAGATCCCGAGCGGCTCCAAGGTGGTGCTGCCCGCCGGGACGGGCGTGACGATCACGCAGTCGCTGGGCGGCCAGTTCACCGTGACGACGGAGGAGGGGGGCCTCTACCGCATCGCCAGCGAGGACGCCGACGCGCTGGGCGAGCGCCCTGCGGCGGCCACCGCGCCGGCGCCGGCGACCGAGGGCCCGTTCGAGGAGGAGCGGGTCTGGGAGCAGCTCAGGACGGTCTTCGACCCGGAGATCCCCGTCAACCTCGTCGACCTGGGCCTCATCTATCGCTGCGAGGCCGTCCCGCTGCCCGAGGGCGGACAGCGGGTCGAGATCGCGATGTCCATGACCGCGCCCGGATGCGGCATGGGCGACGTGCTCAAGGACGACGTCCGGCGCAAAGTCCAGAGCGTCCCCGGCGTCCGGGAAGTGCAGGTCGAGGTCGTCTGGGATCCGCCGTGGGACGCGAGCCGTATGTCCGACGCGGCCCGGCTCCAGCTCGGCTGGATGTGACCTCAGCGACTTGATCTCTCCCCCGCTCGCGCGTAACTGCAGCCATGGCGCAGCAGAAGGTGCGGCGCTGGGCGAACGACGCGCTCGGGACCGTCCTGCTCTTCGTCGCGTACTTCGTCACGGCGCGGCTCGGGCTGCTGATGGACGCCGTGGCGGGGTTCGCCACGCTGGTCTGGCCGCCCACCGGCATCGCGCTCGCGGCGCTGTTCCTGTTCGGCACGCGTCTGTGGCCCGGCGTGCTCGCCGGCGCGCTGTTCGTGAACCTGGTGGCAGGCGCCACGCTGCCGGAAGCGCTGGCGATCGGGACCGGGAACACGTTGGAGGCCCTGGCGGGGTCCTGGCTGTTGCGGCGCGTCGCCCGCTTCGACCCGCGGCTCGAGCGGATCAACGACGTGATCTCGCTCGTCCTGCTCGGGGCGATCTGCAGCACGGCGATCAGCGCCGCCGTCGGAGTCGCCAGCCTGTTGCTCGGGGGCACGATCGCGCCGCCCCTGTCCTGGCTTACCTTCCGTGCGTGGTGGTTCGGCGACATGCTGGGCGACCTGGTCGTCGCGCCCCTGCTCTTCGTCTGGATCTCGCGGCCGCCGCTCGCGCGGCGCCGCTTCCTGGTGGCCGAGGCGCTCGTGCTCGCCGCGTTGCTGGTCGGCTGCTGCCTGCTCGTCTTCGGCGGCGCGCGGGCGGGAGGCGGCCTGCTGCGGCAGCCCTACCTGACCTTCCCGCTCCTCCTCTGGGCCGCGGTGCGGTTCGCGCAATACGGCGCAGTGAACGGCACGTTCCTCGTTTCCGCCATCGCCATTGCGGGGACGGCGTTCGGTCTCGGCCCCTTCGTGCGGGGGACGCTCGCGGAGAGCCTGCTCTACCTGCAGACCTTCCTCGGCGTGGCAGCGGTGACGGCGCTGACGGTCGCGGCGGCCATCGCGGAGCGGAGCCGGGCGGTGGACGCCCGCGACGAGTTCCTCGCCATGGCCTCGCACGAGCTGCGCACTCCGCTCACCGCGCTCCTCCTGCACATCCAGGCCGAGGTGCGCAGCCTGCGCCGGAACGGTCCGGTCCGGGAACGCGAAGAAGCGCTGCGCCAGGTGGAGTCGACGCAGCGGATGGCATTGCGGCTTGCCAAGCTGATCGGGGATCTGCTGGAGGTCTCGCGTATCGTGTGGGGCCGCTTCCAGCCGGAGCGCGAGGACGTCGATCTGGCGGCGCTCGTGCAGGAGAGCCTGGCGCGCCAGGAGGAGCAGCTCCAACATGCGCGCTGCCCGGTGCACCTCGAGGTGGAGGGCGCGGTGCGCGGGCACTGGGACCGCGGACGGCTCGACCAGGTCATCGACAACCTGATCGGCAATGCGGCCAAGTATGGCGCCGGCAAGCCGATCGAGGTCAGGCTGCAGGGCCGGGCGGAGGATGTGCTGCTCGAGGTGCGCGACCACGGGATCGGAATCGACCCCGCCGACCATGCGCGCGTCTTCGAGCGCTTCGAGCGCGCGGTCTCGCGGAAGCAGTTCGGCGGATTCGGCCTGGGGCTGTGGATCAGCCGCAAGATCGTCGAGGCGCACGGAGGCAGCATCTCGCTCATGAGCGAGTCGGGGGCTGGGTGCACGTTCTCCGTCGAGCTGCCGCGCTCGGCCTCGACGAGCTGACGCTGCATCATGACGCCCGCCGCCCGTCAGGGTGGCTACCCCCATGACCCTCGCAGGGCGTATGTTGCTGGGGCACCAAAGCAGGAGGTGTCACATGGCGACGTTCGTCACGCTGCTCAAGTACACGGAGCAAGGCATCAAGACGATCAAGGAGAGCCCCAGCCGGCTCGAGAAGGCCAAGCAGGCGTTGAAATCGCTCGGGGGCGAGCTGAAGTCGTTCCATCTCGTGCAGGGCCGCTACGATGCGATCGTGATTTTCGAGGTACCGAACGACGACGTGGCGGCGAAGTTCGCGCTTTCCACGGGCTCGCAAGGCAACGTGCGCACCGAGTCGATGCGCGCGTTCACCGAGGAGGAGTACCGGAGGATCATCTCCGGGCTGCCGTGAGCGCGGGCCCAGCTGCGCCCGACCAGGGTTCGACGCAGGCTCGGCGGAAGTGGCTGCGGCGCGGCCTCTGGGCGCTGCTGGCCACGATCGCGCTGGTCATCGCGTCGCAGGTGGCGCGCGACGTCCCCCTCGATGAGCTCAAGCGGAGCTTCGCGGGCGGCGCGTCGCGGTTCGTCGATCTCGACGGGCTGTCGGTCCACTACCGTGACGAAGGCGAGGGCCCGCCGATGGTGCTCCTGCACGGGACGGGCGCGTCGCTCCACACCTGGGACGCCTGGACCGAGGCGCTCCGCGGACATTTCAAGGTCATCCGCATGGACCTGCCCGGGTTCGGGCTCACTGGGCCCAACCGGGACGACGATTATCGGATCGATACCTACGTCGAGTTCCTGGAGGTCTTCCGCAAACGGCTCGGGCTGGACGGTTTCGCGCTCGCCGGCAACTCGCTCGGCGGGCAGATCGCCTGGAGCTATGTGGTCGCGCACCCGGCGCGGGTAAGAGCGCTCGTGCTCGTCGATCCGACCGGGTACCCCATCGATCGGCCGGCGCTCCTCTTCCGCCTGGCGCGGATTCCGGGCCTCTCGTGGCTGATGACGAAGCTCGATCCCGGACCGCTCACCGAGAAGACGCTCCGCGACGCCTACGGGGATCCGCGCAAGGTCACGCCCGCGCTGGTGGAGCGCTACCACATGCTCGCCCTCCGCGAGGGAAACCGGCGTGCTTTCGTAAAGCGCGTCGCGCAGCGGGCCGAGGACCGCAGCGCCGACGTCGGCAAGGTCCGCTCGCCGACGTTGATCCTCTGGGGCGCGCAGGATCGGCTGGTGCCCGTCGCGCACGCGCACCGGTTCCAGCGCGCCATCCCGGCGGCCAGGCTGATCATCTACGACGGCGTGGGGCACGTGCCGATGGAGGAGATCGGGGAGCGCTCGGCCGCGGATGCCGATGCGTTCGTCTCGGCCACCTTGCGGGCCGGCTAGTGCAGCTTCCGGATCCCCGCCGCGAACCAACGGCCGCCCGAATTCACGATCAGGAGGATGGGGGTGGCGCACGTCGCCGGCGGTGTCGGGGTCAGCACGTCGTCGATCTCGAAGTTGCCGTTCGGATCGATGGCGACGAGGCCCGAGTTGAAAGCGGCGGTCCCGCAGAATAGCCGGGCCTGCACGGTCTGGCCGGCGGGCGTACCGATGCCGTTGCCGCCCGCGAGCAGCAGCCCGCGACCGTCGACCTCGATACGGCCATTGGTCTTGATCTCGACGCTGAGGCTCGAGATCACCCAGGGCTGACCGCCGGGCGCGACGCCCCGCACGTCGTTGCGGCTCACGTTCTGAAAAGTGCCGTCCGCGTTCTGGGGTCCCGCGACGGCCGAGACGGGAACGACGCCGATCCCGCCCTCGAACCTGACGAGCGAATCGTCTGCCATGAGGGGGAACTGAACGAGCGCGATCGAGGAGACTGCCAGCAGCCAGGGCTTGCGCATGACGTGCTCCTTCCTTCGGGCCGGCGCATCCTACTCCTATCCAGGAGACAGCGATGGAACGTCTAGCCGATCACCCGATCACGATAGAGCCCAACCGGAAGCGCGTGCGCGTCCTCTTCAATGGACGCGTGGTCGCCGACACCAACCGCGCGCTCACGCTGAGGGAAGCGACCCTGCCGGCGGTCCAGTACATCCCGCGCGAAGACGCCGACATGTCGCTGCTGGAGCGGACCGCGCACAAGACCCACTGTCCCTACAAGAGCGATGCCGCGTACTACACCATCCGCGCGGGCGGGCGCGCTGCCGAGAACGCGGTCTGGACCTATGAGAATCCTTATCCGGCCGTCGCGGCGATCAAGGGACATCTCGCGTTCTACCCGGACCGCGTGGATCGCATCGAGGAGCTCTCCGTCTGAGCAGCGGCACGCTCGGGCGGTCCACGTGCTTGCAGCGGCCGGGTCGGGCGGCCTGCTGCTGCGGGCCGGCACGCACTTCTCTGCGGGGACGGCGTTCCTTAAGTTTTCCCGTCCAGAGGAGGTAAAAGCGATGATGAAGACGCTTCTTATCGGAGTAGCGGCGGCAGGGTTGGTGGGCGTGATGTCGGCTGCGGCGCAGAGCCCGTCGAGCCAGTCTTCGACGACCACGAGCCCGTCGAGCCAGACAGGGACGACGGCGACCGCGAGCGCCGGCAACGAGCTCTCCGGCGAGGTGAAGAAGGTCGACAAGGACAAGCAGTCGGTGAAGATCTCGTCCCCGACCGGCGGCGAGCAGGAGCTGAAGGTCGCCTCGGGCGCGACGATCACGCGCGACGGTACCCAGGCTAGCCTGGATCAGCTCAAGGAGGGCGACCAGGTGCGCGCGAGCTTCGACCCGAGCTCGAAGCAGGCGACGAAGCTGGAGGTCCAGTCGAAGGACATGAAGGACAAGCAAGGCAGCAGCAAGACCGACGGCAAGAGCGATAACAAGAGCGACAGCCAGTCCAAGAGCGACAGCAAGAAGTACTAGGACGGCGCGTCCTCTCGTCGAAGGACGGCACCCTCGCCGCGTCCGAGGCGCCCGACAGGCCGGGCGCCTCGGGCCGGCCGCAGTCAAAATGGGGTAACCCCTCGCGCCGATTACAGCACGCCCGATGTGGGGCCCTGCTTCGGGCGCACGATCAGTTTGAGGGCGCGCGTGCACCCAGCTTGTGCAATCACCGGCGGCGGGGGAGAGGTCCGGTCCGCGGCTCTGTACAGCTGGTACACGTCAGGTCTGGGGGTGTCTTCCCCCGGTTCCAGGCCGTTCTCGGATGTCATTCCGAGCGTCGGATCATCGGGACGGCCGACGTAAAGCCCCCTGCGCAAGCGATCGAAATCGCTTCGGCCGTCGCCATCGGTGAGGGCCTCGACGCGCTCGGCACGGGCGACCGCGTGATCCGCCTCGGCTTCGCGGGTATCGGCGACTACACCCGGGAAGGCTCGGGATCGCGGCGAGTACCGCGCAAAAGATGGCACGGCTGGCGCGGGAGCTGCGCGGCGCGCGCTCAAGGCCGAGGTGAAGGAGCCCGGCGGTATCGAGGCCGAGGGGGAGGAAAAATGGATGCGCCTCCGGGCGCTCGTTCCGCCGGACGGGAGACCGGCCCTCGATGAGGCGATGGAGCTCGCCGGAAAGGCCAGCTGCGTGACCGTGCCCACGTGGCAGCGGCTCCAGGCAATGGGCGAGGAGTACTTTGGCGCGCACCAGGCGCCGGAGGATGGCGCCGAGACTGGCCTGGTCTCCGAGCCCGCGGACGACTTGCTGGAAATCGGCCAAGGAGTGGCTGGAGAAGGAGAGCGCGCAATGGGCATTTCTCGACCAGGTCGGACCGGTCGCGGCGCCCGGACCGAGCCTGGATGCGGAGACCGAGCCGCGGCGCCTCGACGAGGAGTTGCGGCGGCTGGCGGACCTGCGCGCCCGATGGGACGAGGTCTTCGGCCACCTGGCGATGCTGTTCCGGGCGATGGACGGCTGGCGTCGCATGGGCTTCGCCTCCTTCGACCACTACTGCACCGAGCGGCTCGGGATGTGCGTGCGGGCGGTCGAGCAGCGCGCCGCGCTGGAGCGGAGGCTCTACGAGCTGCCGTCGCTGAGGCAAGCGATGGTGGAGCGGCGGCTCTCGTACGAGAAGGCGAGGCTCATTGCGCGGTACGCCGACGAGAGGTCGGTCGAAAGCTGGATCGAGCGCGCCGAGCAGATTCCCTGCATCCAGCTGCGGCGTGAGCTCCAGGGCCACGAAGAGACGCAGATGTGCGCGCGGGGTGAATTCGACGTCTGGGTGCCTCGGCGGGTCGCGGGGCTCCTCGCCCTCGCGTTTGGCGCCGCCCGGAAGGCCGCGGGGCGGTGGCTTTCGCCTGGTGAATGCCTCGTGAGGATTGCCGAGCACTTCATCGAGGTTTGGAAAACCGATGCTGGCGGAGCGGAGCACGCTCCAGAAGAAGATCCTCGCGCGGGACAGGGGACTCTGCCACGTGCCTTACTGCAGCCGCGCGGCGGTGCACGTGCATCACATCGTGTTCCGCTCCGCCGGAGGCAGCGACGACCCGTCGAACCTCGTCAGCCTGTGCGCCACCCACCACCTGCGCGGCGTGCACATGGGTAGGCTCCGGGTGTCGGGTACGGCGCCCGACCGGCTCCACTGGGAGCTAGGCGTGCGCGCCGGCGCGGCGCCGCTCGTCGATCTCGTGGTGCCGGCGGCCGCGCGTGGATCGTGTTCCACCGACAGAGGTCGGGGTCTGCGAGGCCCGGATCCCGCCTCACCGCGGCCTTGGCGGGCGCGCGCGGGGCCAGATGATCGCCAGCGCGACCCACACCCCGAGCGCGACGCCCAGCCAGATACCGACGGCGATTGGACCGGGTAACTCCACTTGAATGGCCCCGCCGAGAGGCTCGTGCAAACCGCTGCGCCCGTACCGTCGCTCCTGCGGCCGTTCGTCGTCAAGCCGGCGGCTCTCCGGGTGCGGCCGCCTGCGTCTTGCCATGCGACCCCATTTTGCGCGAGGCTTCGTGCGAAGCTTTAGCTGCGCGGCCCCTTCCGGACCGCGTCGTTCCGGCGCTGCACCACAGCAAGGAGGGCCGCATGGTCCGCTCGTCGCGAGAATCCGCGGTGAAGCCTCGCCCTGCCTCTGCCGCCAACGGCAAGACGGTGCGTAACGGGAAGTCCGCAGCCGATGCGCGCAAGGACCTGCTCGAACGCGCCGGCCGGAACCGCGACGGCGCCTCCCAGTGGCGCTCCGATCCGCTGGCCGATGCCCAGGCCGCGCGCCGGGTCGCCGACCTGGCGCAGGCGCACGCTCCCGAGCTGTCGCGGCGCGGGTTGACTGCCGCGTACACCGAAGCCGCGCGGCGGCTCGCCGACGAGATCGAGGACCACCTGCAGGCGCTCCCCGCCGCCGCCGTGACGGCGCGGGGCCGCTCCAGGGAAGAGGCCGATCTGCTCGCCGACGCAGCCGCCACCGCGCAGACGGCGCGCGAAGCGGTGCAGCGGGTCACGCGCGGCGCGGACGGCCGGCGCGCCGCGCACGGGTTCGGCATCGGCCAGCCGTTCTCGGCCCGCCAGCCGCAGCACGTGCTGCGCGCGCTGCGGCTGATCCTCGATGCCGCCAAGGTGTATCCAGAAGTCGCGTCCGACGCGGGTCTCATTCCGGAGGACCTGCAGACCATGCGCGACCTCGCCGGCGACGTCGAGAAGCTGCCCGGCGCGGGCGCCCCGCTCACGGACGAGGCCCAGGCGCTGGTGGAAGCCCAGGGCGCGCTGCGCGCGTACTTCGACCTGCTGGCGGCCAAGGCGACCCTTGCCTTCGCCGGCGACCCCGAGGAGCGCGCCCGGCTCCTCTCGCTGCTGCCCAGGGCGGACGATCGACGACATCTGCGCAGATCCGCCGACGAAATCCCCGCGGCCTAGGTCTTTTACCGCCGCTGCGCCGGACGGTTCCCACCCTGCGGAGACTCGAACCCGCAGGGAGGGGACCATGAAGACGAGCCACTGGATGATCGCGGCGCTGCTCATCGCGCCGGCGGCGGCGCGCGCCGATCGCGCGGACCGGCTGGAGCGCAGCGGCGAGCGCATGGAGCGCCGTGGCGAGCGCAAGGAGAAGCGCGGCGAGAAGCTCGAGCAGAAGGGCGAAGCCAAGGAGCAGCGCGGCCAGGAGCTGATCGAGCAAGGCAAGGTCAAGCAAGGCGAGGCGCTCGAGCGCGCCGGCCAGCGCCAGGAGCGCGCCGGCGAGCGCACCGAGAAGCGCGGCGAGCGGCTGGAGCGCCGCGGTGAACGGCGGGAGAAGCGCGGCGAAGCGCTCGAGCACGAGCCAACCGCCGCTGCTCCGCACGAATAACGGGGTGTGGTCGGGGCAAGGGCCGGAGGGCCGCCGGAGTCATGGCCGGCGGCCTCCGTTTTTCCGCGCGCGCGAAATGGGCCCGGGTCTGGTACGTTCACTGGTGCCATGTCCTCGGAGATGCTTGCCGCGCTCATCCCCATCGTCAGCGTCCTGGCGGTGTTCGGGTTCCCGGTCGCGATCGTCTTCGTCATCAAGTACTTCAAGCTGAAGGAGCGCGAGCTGGCGCTGGAGGCCGAGTCCCGCGACCGCTCGCAGCGGCAGCAACTCGCCATCGAGCAGCGCGTCGAGCGGCTGGAGGGAGTGCTCGTCAGCCTCGATCACGACGTCCGCGCACGGCTGGGGATCGAGAAGCCAGCCGCTCCACTGCCGGCCCGCCCGGTGCTCCTGGAAGGGCCCGCTGGCGCGGGGACCGAGCAGGGCGGCGCCGAGGCCGCGCCGCGCAGCAAGGTGCGGTAGCGCTAGCGGCGGCGGCTGCCCAGGTTTCTCCGGGAGCGGAGGAACCGATGAAGAGCCTTGCCGTCGTCGTCCTGGCGCTGTCTTTCGCCGCGCCGGTCGCCCGTGCCCAGCGGGGCCGCGCGCGCGCGGGCTATGACGTGGAGAACGCGCCGGCGCGGCAGCCGCCCAGCCTCGCGCAGCCGACCCGAGAGGAGATCCTCGAGGCGCAGCGGCGCGGCCGCATCCGCGACCGCGCCGAGCCGGACTGGATCCGCGGCCGGGAGCTCACCGAGCTGGACCTCCCCAATCCGTTCCAGGTGCAGGAAGTGCTCAAGAACCCCTACCGCCACCGGCAGGACGATCTGAAGCCATGAAAAAGGGGCGAGGCGCCGGGATCCAGCGCCTCGCCCACAGAGAAGGACCCGAAGGGGGGTAGCGGGCCCTACTTCTGTTCCTCGAATTCCGCGTCGACGACGTCGTCCTTCTTCGCGTCGGCCTGCGGCTGCTGCGGCTGCTCGCCGCCGGGCTGCTGCGCTCCGGGCGCTTCGCCGCCGCCTTGCGCGCCGGCCGCCTTGTAGGCCTCCTCGGCCATCTTGTGCGACGCCTGCATCAACGCGTCGGTGGCGCGCTTCACCGCCTCGACGTCGGTGCCGGCGAGCGCGTCCCTCACCGCCTTGAGCTTCTCCTCCACCTCCGAGCGCATCGCGGCGGGCACCTTGTCGCCCAGGTCCTTGAGGCTCTTCTCGGTGGCGTAGGCCAGGCTGTCGGCTTTGTTGCGCACCTCGATCTCCTCGCGTCGCTCCTTGTCCTCCGCCTCGTGCGCCTGGGCGTCCTTCACCGCCTTCTCGATGTCGTCCTTGGAGAGGCCCGAGCTGGCCGTGATGGTGATCTTGTTCTCCTTGCCGGTCGCGCGGTCCTTGGCGGCGACGTGCACGATGCCGTTCGCGTCGATGTCGAAGGTCACCTCGATCTGCGGCACGCCGCGCGGGGCGGGCGGGATGCCGTCCAGGTGGAAGCGGCCGAGGGTCTTGTTGTCGCGGCCCATGGGGCGCTCGCCTTGGAGGACGTGCACCTCCACGCTGGTCTGCCCGTCGGCCGCGGTGGAGAACACCTCGCTCTTCCGCGTCGGGATGGTGGTGTTGCGCGGGATCAACGGAGTCGCCACGCCGCCCAGCGTCTCGATGCTGAGGGTCAGCGGGGTCACGTCGAGCAGCAGGATGTCCTTCACCTCGCCGGAGAGGACGCCTGCCTGCACCGCCGCGCCGATCGCCACCACCTCGTCGGGGTTCACCGACCGGTTGGGCTCCTTGCCGAAGTACTCCTTCACGATCTGCTGGATCTTCGGCACGCGGGTCGACCCGCCGACCAGCACCACCTCGTCGATCTCCTTGGGGCCCTTCTTCGCGTCGGCCAGGCACTTCTTGGTCGGCTCGATGGCGCGCTGGAAGAGGTCGTCGCACATCTGCTCGAACTTCGCGCGCGACAGCTTCTTCACCAGGTGCTTGGGCCCGGTCTGATCGGCGGTGAGGAAGGGCAGGTTGATCTCCGTCTCCATGGTGGCCGACAGCTCGATCTTCGCCTTCTCCGCCGATTCTTTTAGCCGCTGCAGGACCATCTTATCCTTCGAAACGTCGAGGCCGGTGTCCTTCTTGAACTCCTCGATCAGCCACTCCATGATCCGCTGGTCCTGGTCGTCGCCGCCCAGGTGCGTGTCGCCGTTGGTGGCCACCACCTCGACCACGTTCTCGCCGACCTCGAGGATGGAGATGTCGAAGGTGCCGCCGCCGTAGTCGAACACGGCGATGACCTCGTCCTTCTTCTTGTCCAGCCCGTAGGCGAGGGCGGCCGCGGTCGGCTCGTTGACGATGCGCTTCACCTCGAGGCCCGCGATGCGGCCGGCGTCCTTGGTGGCCTGCCGCTGGGCGTCGTTGAAGTACGCGGGGACGGTGATGACCGCCTCGGTCACCGTGTCGCCCAGGTAGTTCTCGGCGGCGCGCTTCAGCTTCTGCAGGATCTTGGCGCTGATCTCGGGCGGGCTGTGCAGCTTGCCCTGGATCTCGACGGCGGCGTCGCCGTTGGGCGCCTTCACCACCTTGTAGGGGACGCGGCGGCGCTCGTCGGCCGTCTCGTCGAACTTGCGTCCCATGAACCGCTTGATCGAGTAGACCGTGTTCTCGGGGTTGGTGATCGCCTGGCGGCGCGCCACCTGGCCGACCACCACCTCGCCTTCCTTGGTGAACCCGACCACGGAGGGAGTGATCCGGCTCCCCTCCTCGTTCTCGATCACCTTCGGGTCGCGGCCCTCCATGATGGCGACCACGGAGTTCGTCGTGCCCAGGTCGATGCCGATGGTCTTCTTCACGTGTTTCCTCTCCCGGCGCCCCGCGGGGCGCGAAACCGTTCGCGGCTTTGCCGCGCTGCGGCGGGTACAGTAAGTACGTAGAAGGGCGTGTCAACGCCCGGAGGCGCTTTGAGCGAGCTCCGACAAGGCGACCGGATCGGCGGGCGCTACGTGCTCATCGAGCGGCTCGGGCTGGGCGGCATGGGCGAGGTCTGGCTGGCCGAGTTGCAAGGGGCCGGGGCGTTCCGCCGCCGGGTGGTCATCAAGATGCTGGCGCCGGAGCGGCGGGGCGACGCCCGGATTGCCTGCATGCTGGCGGACGAGGCGCGCCTGGTGGGGCTCCTCCACCACCCCGGGATCGTGACCGCCATCGACTACCTCGAATCCGAGACGGAAGGCCCCATCTTCGTGCTCGAGTTCGTGGACGGCAGCTCGCTGCGGAGCGCGCTCAAGATCGCGCGCCGGCGGAACGAGCTGATGCCGGAAATGCTGGCCGCGCACGTCGGCGCGCAGGTGGCGCGGGCGCTGCACGCGGCGCATACGGCGTGCGACAGCGACGGCCACCCGCTCCACCTCGTCCACCGCGACATCTCGCCGGACAACGTCCTGCTCTCGCGCAGTGGCGCCGTCTACCTGGGCGACTTCGGCGTAGCGCGCGCGCGCGGCAGCGCCGAGGTGTCCGATCCGGCCGCGGGGCCGAAGGGGAAGCCGGGCTACATGGCGCCGGAGCAGGCCACCGGCGATCCGGTCGGCCCGCAGGCGGACGTCTTCTCCCTCGGCCGCGTCGTCGCGGAGGCTGCCGACGTCCGCTGCGGCCACGCGCTCCGCAAGGTGCTCGAGAAGGCGACCGCGCCGAAGCCGCGCCACCGCTTCCAGACCGCCGCGGAGCTGGCCGCGGCGCTCGCGCGCGTCTGCCCTCCGCCGCCCGATCCCGACGGCGCCCTCTCCGAGTGGCTCCACCGCGCCGCGCCCGAGGCGCTGCACCACCGGCGCACCACCCCTGGCGCCGCGCCCGCCGTGCGCAGCGACGCGCCACCCGCCGGCCTGCGGCCCGCGGAGGTGACGCCCTCGCGCGGAGGAGCGGCAGCGCAGCCGCTCTTCGCCGAGGTGGCGCCGCCGCGGAGGCGCGCGCTGAAGATCGTCGCCGCCCTCGGAGCGCTGCTCGCCCTCTCCCTGCCCGCCGTGTGGATCGTCGAGGCTGCGCGCTCGGCGCTCGCCTCGCGCCGCCGCCCGGCGGGGTTCCACGCCACCAGCGGCGAGCTGCGCGTCTCCAGCCGGCCCGCGGGTGCGGAGGTGTACGTCGACGGAGGACTGCGCGGGACCACTCCGCTGACGCTCGAGCTGGCCGCGGGGCAGCACAGCGTGCGCGTCGGCAGCCCGCGCCTCTCCAGGTGGCGGGCCGCGGACGTGCAGATGCACCCGGGCTCGTCGGGACGGCTCGACTTCGATCTCACCGAGTAACCGCAAAAAGATCAACGCGGAGCCGCGGAGGCGCGGAGATTTGGTCTTTTGAAAACCCCAATCTCCGCGTCTCCGCGCCTCCGCGTTGATCAGTTTTTCCGGAGAGGTTCAATCGTGCGCGCGTGTGGGCCGGGGTCGGCGAAGGGGAGCGACCACAGCGCACGACGCGCGCGCAGCGCGAGCGCCGCGCGGCGCACAGGAGCCCTCTTTCCCTCACGATCCAGAGGGAGTCGCCCTGTTGACACGCTACTCAAGATACGATACTTGCGTGAATGCACTCACGCGATGCCACTGATTGGTGTCGCTTCGATCCACCGGGAGGGGCCCGAGTGGCGCAACGGGAAGTCGACGAGTTCGAGCGGCTGGAGGCGACGCACCCCCACGGGGTCTCGGCGGCGCAGATCGTCGACTTCTTCGCCCCCCGCGGCGTGAAGCTGGCGCAGGCCACCTTCCGCAAGTACGTGCAGCTGGGACTCCTCCCCCGCAGCCGGCGCGTCGGCGAGAAAGGCAAGCACCGCGGCTCGCGCGGCCTCTACCCCGCCACCGCCGTCCGGCGCATCCGCCTGATCAAGTCGCTGATGGACGAGGGGATGACCCTCGAGGAAATCCGCCACTCCTTCATCTTCTTCCGCGGCCAGCTCGACGGAGTCGAGCGCGCGCTCGACGATCTCTTCGCCGCGCTCGACAAGGCCATCGCCGAGAACGGGGGGCTCAAGGCCTCCCGCCGCCGCGAGCTGGAGCGGATGCTCAACGACGGCCGTCACAAGGCGCACCAGTTCGTCAAGGAAATTGAACGCACCGTTTCCCAGATCACCGCACGGCAGGACAGCGGAAAGGGCGACCGATGAGCGAGGCGAAACGCAACGTCACCCCCGATCTACAGGCGCCGCCTCTCGAGGCCGAGCGTCCCCGGCAGCGCGCCCGCACGATGAGCCGCAAGGAGATGGCGCGGCAGTTCCGCCAGCAGATGGCGGCCGGGGGAATCGATCCCGAGCTGCAGGCGCTGATGGCGGAAATGGAGGCCAGCCGCCCCAGGTCGCGCGCCGACTGCGGGACGGGCCCGCGGCCCTGCCCGTACGTCTCCTGCAAGTACAACCTCTACGTCGACGTCAACCCGCGCACCGGGTCGGTGAAGATGAACTTCCCCGACAAGGAGCTGTGGGAGCTGGCCGACACCTGCGCGCTCGACGTCGCCGACCG
>DASWGI010000036.1:0-3301 GCA_036393835.1 Myxococcales bacterium
GTCCATCGGCACCACGATCATCGATTGCTGCCGGTGGCGGTCCGGGTTGTTCGGGTCGGTCTTGCCCATGAAGATCAGCACCTTGCAGCGCGGGTCGTTCGCGCCCGACGTCCACCACTTGCGCCCGCTGATCACGTACTCGCCGCCCTGCCGCTCGATGCGCGCCTGGATGTTGGTGGCGTCGGAGGAGGCGACCGCCGGCTCGGTCATCGCGAACGCGGAGCGGATCTCGCCGCGCAGCAGCGGCTCCAGCCAGCGCTTGCGAATCTCCGGCGACCCGTAGCGCACCAGCACTTCCATGTTGCCGGTGTCCGGCGCGCTGCAGTTGAACGCCTCCGGGCCGATCGGCGAGCGGCCCATGATCTCGCAGAGGGGCGCGTACTCGAGGTTGCTGAGCGAGGCACCGTACTCCGATTCGGGCAGGAAGAGGTTCCACAGCTCCTGCGCGCGCGCCTTCTGCTTCAGGTCCTCGATGACCCGGGTCGGCACCCAGGGGTTCCCCTTTCGCCGGTTCTCCTGCACCTCGGCGAAGAACCTCTCCTCGGCCGGATAGACGTTCTCGTCCATGAACCGGCTGACCTTCGCCTGCAGCGCCTTGGTCCGTTCCGAATAGGCGAAATCCATCGCCGCTCCCTGCGCGGGTGAATGGGTCTACCAATCATGGATCGGGCGGCGGTACAACGGCAGGCCCGGCCGTGTCAGGATGGGCGGCCCTGGCGGAGACCAACGGCATGGACCTCAACTTCACGGCGGCGGAGCAGGCGTTTCGCGAGGAGGCGCGCTCGTTCCTGCGGGCGAGCGTCCCGCCCGAGACGCGCGACAAGGTGCTGAGCGGCGTGCGGGTGCCCTGGGAGGAGTTCGCCCGCTGGCAACGCATGCTGCATGCGCGCGGCTGGGGCGCTCCGAACTGGCCGAAGGAGTTCGGCGGCACCGGCTGGGGCCCGGTCGAGCAGTTCATGTTCGAGGAGGAAGCGGCGAACGCCGGCTCGCCGGGCCTCTCGCCGTTCGGTCTCAAGATGGTGGGTCCGGTGATTCAGGCGTTCGGCAACGCCGAGCAGCAGCGCCGGTTCCTGCCGCGCATCCCATCGGGGGAGCAGTGGTGGTGCCAGGGCTATTCGGAGCCCGGCTCCGGCTCGGACCTGGCCTCGCTGAAGACGCGGGCCGAGCGGCGCGGCGACCACTATGTCGTCAACGGGCAGAAGACCTGGATCACGCTCGCCCACCACGCGGACTGGATCTTCTGCCTGGTGCGCACCGACCCCGCGGCCAAGGCGCAGCAAGGCATCTCGTTCCTGCTCATCGACATGAAGACCCTGGGCATCACCGTGCGTCCCATCCTCCTGATGGACGGCGAGCACGAGGTGAACGAGGTCTGGTTCGAGGACGTGCGCGTCCCCGCCGAGAACCTGGTCGGGAAGGAAAACCAGGGCTGGACCTACGCCAAGTTCCTGCTCGGGCATGAGCGCACCAACATCGCGGGCGTGGCGGTCTCCAAGCGCGAGCTGCGGCGCCTGAAGCGCATCGCCGCCGCGGAGCTGAAGAACGGCAGGCCGCTGCTCGAGGACCCTTCGTTCGCCGCGCGGATCGCACAGGTGGAGATCGACCTGATGGCGCTGGAGATCACCAACCTGAGGGTCGTCTCCGCCGAGAGGGAGCGCCGCGCCCCCGGCCCCGAGGTGTCGCTGCTCAAGATCAAGGGGACGGAGATCCAGCAGGCCATCTCCGAGCTGATGATGCGCGCGGCCGGGGTCTACGCCCTGCCCTTCCCGGAGGCGGAAGGCGGACCGGCCGCTCCGATCGGACCGCCGCACGCCGCGGGGCTGGGCGCGCACTACTGCAACCTGCGCAAGACCTCCATCTACGGCGGCAGCAACGAGATCCAGAGGAACATCATCGCGCAGACGATCCTGGGGCTCTGAATGGACTTCGACCTGACCAAGGAGCAGCAGCTCTTGAGCGACGCCGTGCAACGGTTCGTCGCCAAGGAGTACTCGTTCGCCGCGCGCGAGGCGATCCTCGACTCGAAGGAAGGCTGGAGCCGGGAAGTCTGGGCCAAGCTCGCCGAGCTGGGCCTGCTCGGGCTGCAGGTGCCCGAGGAGCACGGCGGCATGGACGGCGCGAACGTGGAGACCATGCTGACGATGAACGCGCTCGGCCGTGGCCTGCTGCTCGAGCCGTACCTTCCCAGCGCGATCCTGGGGACCGCGCTGATCCGCGATTTGGGCTCGCCGGCGCAGAAGGAGGAGCTGCTCCCCGCGATGGCGGCGGGCGAGCGGATCGCCGTGCCTGCTCACGGGGAGCCCGGGGCGCGCGACGACCTGGCGCGCATCGCGACCGCGGCGGCGCGGTCGGGCGACGGCTTCGTCCTGAATGGCCGCAAGGCGGTGGTGATGCACGCCGCGTCCGCCGACGCGCTGCTCGTCTCGGCCCGCACCTCGGGAGCTCCGCACGACCGGCGCGGAATCTCGCTGTTCATCGTCCCGCGTGGCGCGCCGGGCGTCTCGTTGCAGACCTACCGGACCTTGGACGGGCAGCGCGCATCCGACGTAGCGCTGCGCGACGTCCGCGTCCCCGCCGGCGGCCTGCTCGGCTCGGAGGGCGGCGCGTTCGAGGCGATCTCGGCGGCCTGGGACCTCGGCGTCGCGGCGATCTGCGCCGAGGCCACCGGCGCACTGCAGGCGTTGCTCGACACGACCGTCGAGTACGCCAAGGCGCGCAAGCAGTTCGGCGTCCCGATCGGGAAGTTCCAGGCGCTGCAGCACCGGATGGTGGAGATGCTCATCCAGGTGGAGCAGGCGCGATCGATGAGCTACCTGGCGGCAATCCGCGCGACCGACCCTGACCCGGCCGAGCGCCGCCGCGCCGTCTCCGCGGCCAAGGTGGTGATCGGGCAGGCGTGCCGGAATGTGGGGCAGGAGGCCGTGCAGATCCACGGCGGGATGGGGATGACCGACGAGCTGCACGTGGGCCACTACTTCAAGCGGCTGACCGCCATCGAGCTCTCGCTCGGCGACACCGAGCATTCTCTAGAGACCTTCGTGCGCGAGACTGCCGCGCGAAAGGAGACCGCATGAGCGCCGCGAGCTGGTCGACGCGGGGATCGATCGCCCTCATTACGCTCGACAACCCGCCGGTCAACGGCCTCGGCCACGAGCTGCGGCGGGGCATCCTCGACGGGCTCGACCGCGCCGAGGTGGATCCGGCGGTCAAGGCGGTGGTCCTGATCGGCGCCGGACGCGGCTTCTCGGGCGGCGCGGACATCCGCGAGTTCAACACGCCGAAGATGATCGCCGAGCCGACG
>DASWGI010000037.1:0-11156 GCA_036393835.1 Myxococcales bacterium
AGCGAGCTGCGCTGCTTGCGGAAGGGGAAGTTCCGGGCGCCGTGCATCGAGAAGGTGAACACCGATTCGTCGGAGGCGAAGATCGCGGCGGTCCCGTTGCCCTGGTGCACGTCCAGGTCGACGATCACGGCCCGGTCGATGCGTCCCTCGAGCTGCAGCAAGCGGGCGGCGACGGCGTGGTCGTTGAACACGCAGTACCCCTCGCCGTGGTCCGCGAAGGCATGGTGCGTGCCGCCCGCCAGGTTGCCGGCGACGCCGTTGCACAGGGCGTCGCGCGCGGCCAGGAGCGTGCCCTGGACCGACGATCGCGAGCGCAGCACGAGCTGCTCGCTCCAGGGAAACCCCAGCCGGCGCACCTCGGCCTCGCCCAGGCCGCCGCACACCACCGACTCCACGTAGCGGCGGTCGTGAGCCAGCAGCAGCGCGTCCAGGTCGACGGGCCGCGACGCGGTCAGGTCCTCCGCCCGGAGCGTGCCGTCGGCGAGCAGGCGCTCGCGTAGCAACCGGTACTTCGGCATCGGGAAGCGGTGCCCCGGCGGCAGCGGCACCGCGTACGCGTCGCAATGGAACACCCGCACGCGAGGCATTCTGCGGAACGCGCCTTCGTCCCGCAACCGGCGCGATCAGAGCGTCAGGCCGGCGGAGCGCAGCTCGGCGAGCGCCTGCGCGAAGTCGAGAAGTCGCGCCTTCTTCCGCAGCGCGGCGGGCGCCCAGTCCTCCCAGGAGCGCAGCACCACGGCGTGGCGGCCGCTGTCGGTGTGCTCGGACGCGGCGAGCACCAGGCCGCGTTTCTCCAGATCGAGCCTGGCCGGCGCGCGTCCTTCGAGCCGCAGCGTCCCTTCGCGCTCCACCTCGGCGAGCAGCTGCCGCGCGGGCGCCGGTAGCCTGCTTTCGGCGCCCCGGCGCCACTCCGGATCGAGCACCACCCGCACGAGCTGCGGCCACAATGCCCGGTGCACGAAGGTCACCTTCCCCCGCACCAGCTTGGCGCCGAGCACCTCCGGCGAGTCCTCCAGCGCGGTCGCGATCGAGTAGATGAGCCCTCCCTGGGGGTGCCCCCACCAGCTGCCGCGCACCTCTCCCGCGATCTCGCCCACCAGCGAGCGCAGGCGCCCGGCGGGCGTCAGTGTCAGCACGCGGTCGCGGCGCAGCAGCTCCAGCGCATCCTGGGGAGTCCGCAGCAAGACGGACGGATTGTCGCAGATCCGCAGGCGCGGTACATCGGCTTGCACCGCGCGCGGGTGGGGTGTATCTGCGGCGCCTCCGAGGTGCCTCGATGAAGATCCACGAGTACCAGGCCAAGGAGATCCTGCGCAGGTTCGGCGTCGCCGTGCCGCGCGGGAAGCTCGCCACCACGCCCGAGGAGGCGGCTTCCGCCGCCCGCGAGCTGATGGCCGGCAAGCCGGTGTGCGTGGTGAAGGCCCAGATCCACGCCGGCGGCCGCGGGAAGGGCGGCGGAGTCAAGCTGGCCAAGAGCCCCGAGCAGGCCCGGGAGCTGGCGCGCGCCATGCTCGGGATGCAGCTCGTCACCCACCAGACGGGCCCGCAGGGCCAGAAGGTCCGCAAGGTCTACGTCGAGGAGGGCATGGACATCGCGCGGGAGCTGTACCTGGGTCTCACGCTCGACCGCGCCATCTCCCGCGACGTGCTGATGGCCTCCAGCGAGGGGGGCGTGGAGATCGAGGAGGTGGCGGCGAAGCACCCGGAGAAGATCCTGCGCGAGGCCGTCGATCCGGTGGTCGGGCTCGCGGGCTACCAGGCGCGCGACCTCGCTTTCGGGCTGGGCCTCGCCGGCGGCGCGGTCACTTCCTTCGCGAAGTTCGCCAGCGCCATGTACCGCGCCTACCAGGAGACCGACGCCTCCATCGTCGAGATCAACCCCCTGGTGGTGACCAAGCAGGGCGAGGTGGTCGCGCTCGACGCGAAGGTGAACTTCGACGACAACGCGCTGTTCCGCCACCCCGACGTGGCCGCGCTGCGCGATCCCGACGAGGAGGACCCGCGCGAGCTCCAAGCCAAGGAGCACGACCTCAGCTACATCGCGCTCGACGGCAACATCGGCTGCATGGTGAACGGCGCCGGCCTGGCGATGGCGACCATGGACATGATCAAGACCGCCGGCGGCATGCCCGCGAACTTCCTCGACGTAGGCGGCGGCGCGGACGAGGAGAAGGTCACCGCCGCGTTCAAGATCCTGCTCGCCGATCCACAGGTCGAGGCCGTCCTGGTGAACATCTTCGGCGGCATCATGCGCTGCGACGTGATCGCCGCCGGCATCATCGGAGCCGCCAAGCAGGTGCAGCTCCGGGTGCCGCTGGTGGTGCGGCTCGAGGGCACCAACGTCGAGCAGGGCAAGGAGCTCCTGCGCACCTCCGGGCTGCCCATCATCCCCGCCGACGACCTCGGCGACGCCGCCTACAAGGCGGTCGCCGCGACCAAGAAAGCCGCTTGAACCAGAATGGGCCTCGTCTCCTCCCTCTTCCGCAACATCCTCGGCAAGCCCGGAGCGGCGGATTTCCGCGACTCGGCCGAACACTTCGTGCGGGTGATGCGCGAGCACGGGATCGGGCTCACCTGGGGCCGGGACGAGCTGCTCTTCGTCGACGACCTGGTGGAGCGCCTCAAGGGGCACAACGAGTACCGCGACGCGGTGGGGTGCTACCTGGGCGAGCTGCTCGCGCGGAACTTCGCGGGCGAGTGGGTGCCCGGCCACGCGCTCGGTCCGGCGATCCGGGTCGCGACGAAGAAGGGCATGAAGCACCTCTTCCCGCTCGGCTGGGTGTACCGGCGCGCCGACGGCGGCTCCGGGGAGAGCATCGCGCACAAGTGCCAGCGCGACCTCGGCTTCCCGGCCGACGCCGACAGGCTGGGGAGCTTCACGGACGGCGGCGAGCGCGTCTGGCCGCCACATCCCGAGGTCTTGCAATGAGCGTGCTGGTCGACAAGAGCACCCGCGTGCTCTGCCAGGGGATCACTGGGAGCGCGGGGTCGTTCCACTCCAGGCAGATGCTCGCCTACGGGACGCAGCTGGTGGCGGGCGTCACGCCGGGCAAGGGCGGGACGCGCTTCGAGGAGAAGGTGCCGGTGTTCGACACCGTCGCGCAGGCGGTGAAGGAGACGGGCGCCAACGCGAGCGTCATCTTCGTCCCGCCGCCGTTCGCCGCCGATGCGATCCTGGAAGCCGCCGCCGCCGGAATCCCGCTCGTCGTCTGCATCACCGAGGGCATCCCGGTGAACGACATGGTGAAGGTGAAGCGCGCGCTTCAGGGTTCGCCGGCGCGGCTCATCGGGCCCAACTGCCCCGGGATCATCACGCCGGGCGAGTGCAAGATCGGGATCATGCCCGGCCACATCCACAGGAAGGGACGGGTGGGCATCGTCTCCCGCTCGGGTACGCTCACCTACGAGGCGGTCCACCAGGTCACCCAGCTGGGGATGGGCCAGTCGACCGCGATCGGCATCGGAGGCGACCCGGTGCACGGCCTGAGCTTCGTCGACTGCATGAAGCTGTTTGCCGGCGATCCAGAGACGGACGCCGTCATCCTCATCGGCGAGATCGGCGGAGGCGAGGAGGAGGACGCCGCGGCCTGGATCGAGGCCAATTACCGCAAGCCGGTGGTCGGCTTCATCGCCGGAGCGACCGCGCCTCCCGGCAAGCGGATGGGCCACGCGGGCGCGATCATCTCCGGAGGGAAGGGTACGGCGAAGGACAAGATCGCCGCCCTGCAGGCGGCCGGTGTGCACATCGCCCCGGGGCCGCACTTGCTCGGGAAGACGCTGCAGCAGGTGCTCCGAAAGTGACCGGCGGGCAGTCGACCGCGACCTCGAGCCCGACCTCGACCCCGACCCCGGCCCTCGAGGTCACCGACCTGCGGAAGGTGTACCCTTCGCGGAAGGGTGGCCAGGTCGTCGCGGTAGACGGCCTCACCTTCCAGGTGCGCTCCGGCGAGGTGGTCGGGCTGCTCGGCCCGAACGGCGCCGGCAAGACCACCGCGATGCAGCTCGCCCTGTCGCTCCTCGACCCGGACGCCGGCGAGGCGCGCCTCTTCGGCCAGCACCCGGAGCTGCTCCAGGTCCGCCGCCGGGTGGGCTACGCGCCGGATGCGCCGCTCTTCCCGCGCAAGCTGACCGGCTTGCAGCTGCTCGCCCTCCACGCCGAGCTGCTCGGGTTCCCGCGCCGCGACGCCCGGCAGCGCGCGGAGAGATTCGCCGAGCAGGTGGGCTTCGCCGATCCGGCGCGGCGTCCCGCGGGGACCTACTCCCGCGGCGAGGCGCAGCGGCTCGGGCTGGCGCTGGCGCTGCTCGGCGATCCGGATCTCGTGCTCCTCGACGAGCCCACCGCCGGGCTCGATCCGGCCGGCGTCGCGGCCATGCGCGAGCTGCTCGTCTCCCTGCGCGCGCGCGGCGCGGCCGTGCTGCTCAACTCGCACCTTCTCAGCGAGGTGGAGCGCGTCTGCGACCGGGTCCTCTTCCTCAAGGAGGGGCGCCTGCTCCGCACGCACGAGGTGCGCGCCGGCGGGCGCCGGGTGGAGGTGCGCCTCGTCAACCCGGCCCAGATGGCCGGGCCGCTCGCGCAGGCCATCCCCGAGGGGACCTTGGAAGGCGACCGCTTCCGCGTGCCCGTCGCCTCCGAGGACGCGGTGCCCGCGCTCGTGCGGCAGTTGGTGGCGGCGGGCGCCGGAATCCTGGAAGTCCGCCTGGCCGGCGCCGAGCTGGAGCAGCTCTATCTCCAGATCGTCGAGGGGCGGGCGTGATTTCCTGGCCGATCGCCCGCGCGGCGGCGCGCGAGAAGCTGCGCTCGCCCGGCATCCTGGCCATCGGGCTTTGCTTCGCCGCGGCCGCGGCCTTGAGCGGGCGCGCCGGCGCTCCGCGCGAGGCGTTCGGCGGGTTCGGCATCGCCTTCCTGCTGGTGCTGACGCTGGCCCTGGGCGCCGGGCTCCTCGCCGGCGAGCTCGAATCCGGCCACGCGCAGCTGGTCCTGCTCCGGCCGATCACGCGGGCTGCCTGGGTGGGCGGACGCCTCGCGGGAGCAGGCATCGCTCTCGCCGCGATCGTCGTCGCGGCGTGGCTGGCCGCCGCGGGGGGCGCCGCCCTGCGCGGCGGCCAGACGCTGTCGCTTTCCGCCTTCGGGGTCCTTCCCCTCGCCGTTCTCTGGGGATTCGCCTGGCTGTCGGTGCTCGCCGCGATCGGCGCCGTCCTTCCCGGCTGGACCAACTCGGCTGCGCTGGTGCTGGCCGGCATCGCCTGGGCGACGCTGCGGGGCACCCTGCCGGCGGCGCTCGGCCATCCGGAGTGGGCCGCCTGGCTCGCGGAGCTGAGCAACTACCTCGGTCCCCAGGACCCGCTGCAGCTGGCCTTCCGGCCGCGCGAGGGGCTCGGGACCGCGCTCTACGACCTCTCCTGGGTGTTCTTCGCCTGGCTCGTCGCGGTCCTCCTCTTCAACCGGCGGGAGCTGGCGCGGAGGCGCGCGTGAGCCAGCGAGCGATCCCCCGCCTGTTGCCTGCGCTGCTCGCCGCTTCGCTGGCGGCCTGGATCGCCTGCCGCCTGCTGGCTTGACTCAGGCGGCCCGTTCGGGTACACAGCGCCGCTTTTCCAAGGGAGCCAACCGATGTCCGTCAAGCTGCGCCTCGCGCGCCGGGGCGCGAAGAAGGCGCCGTTCTACCACGTGGTCGCGACCGACTCGCGCAACCCGCGCGACGGCAAGTTCACCGAGGAAGTGGGCACCTACGACCCCAACACCAAACCCGCCCGGGTGAACCTCAAGACCGAGCGCATCGAGCACTGGCTGAAGCTCGGCGCCCAGCCGTCCAGCACGGTGGCGCAGCTGATCAAGCGCGCCCGCAAGTCGGCGGAGCAGCCGAAGCGGTAGCCGTCCTCGGGGCTCCGCGAGGGTCGTCATGACGCAGACGCCCGGGCAGGAGCTCCTGGCGGTCGGGCGCGTGGCGCGCGCCCACGGTGTCCGCGGGAGGATCGTGCTCGTCCCGTACAACTCGGAATCGGACGCGCTGACCTGCGTCCCGGCGCTGTGGCTGCGGAGCGGCGAGGGCGAGCCGCGCCGCTACGAAGTCGCGCGAGCGGAGCGCGCCGCGCAGGGTTATCTCATTGCGCTGCGCGGGCTCGACGATCGCGACGCCGCCGATGCGTTGCGCGGGAGCGAGGCCCTGGTGGAGAGGGCCTCTTTGCCGGCGCCGGCCGAAGGAGAGGTCTACGCGGCGGACCTGCTTGGCTACGCGGTGGCCGACCAGTCGGGCGCGGCGCGGGGCGAGGTCGTGGGCGTCGAGACGGCCGGGCTGCAGGAGCTGTTGCGGGTGAGCAATGCCGGCCGCGAGTCGCTGGTTCCATTCGGGCTGCTCAAGGAGATCGACGAGGCGCGCAGGCGCATCGTGGTCGAGGCCCCGGACGGGTTGTTCGAGCTGGAGGAGTAGGTGGAAGTAGTCGTCTTGACCCTCTTTCCCCGCATGGTCGCGGGGCCCCTCGCGGAGAGCCTCCTCGGCAAGGCCCAGGAGAAGGGGCTCCTGCGCGCGCGGGTCATGGACATCCGCGAGTTCGCCGCCGGCAAGCACCGGGTCACCGACGACGTGCCCTACGGCGGCGGCGCCGGAATGGTGATGAAGCCGGAGCCGCTGGTCGCGGCCATCGAGGCGGCGCGGGCGGGGCTGCCCGGCGCCCACGTGGTGCTGCTCTCGCCGCAGGGCGCGCGCTTCGACCAGCGCAAGGCGGAGGAGCTGGCCGCCCGCGAGCGGCTGGTGCTGGTCTGCGGGCGCTACGAGGGCGTCGACGAGAGGGTCCTCGCCTACGTGGACGAGGAGCTGTCCCTGGGCGACTTCGTCCTGCAGGGAGGGGAGGCCGCGGCGCTGGCGGTGATCGAGGCCGCGGCGCGGCTGGTCCCGGGGGTCCTCGGCAACGAGGAAAGCGCCGCGCGCGAGTCGTTCGCCGGCGAGATGGTGCTGGAGGGCCCGCAGTACACCCGGCCGCCGGAGTTCCGCGGCGCGGAGGTCCCCAAGGCGCTGCTCAGCGGGGACCACGCCCGCATCGCGCGCTGGCGCAGGCGGCAGGCGCTCCTGCGCACGCGGGACCGCCGTCCGGACCTGTTCGAGAAGCTGCGGCTCTCGCCCGAGGACCTCCGGCTGCTCGAGCGGGAAGAAGCTTGACGATTCCTTGGTTTTCAGAGAGCACTAGGACACTCTACAAAGGCTGGTCCGAAGGAGCGGTGCGAAGATGCGCGCGAAGGCGATCGAGCTGGTGGAACAGAAGAACGTGAAGCCCGAGGCCCGCGGCCAGGTCCCGGCGTTCCGCGTCGGCGACACGGTGCGGGTGCACACGAAGATCAGCGAAGGCGACAAGGAGCGCATCCAGATCTTCGAGGGCGTGGTCATCCGCCGCAAGCGCGGGCACCTGAGCTCCACCTTCACCGTGCGGAAGGTCTCGTACGGGGTGGGAGTGGAACGCATCTTCCCCGTCTACTCTCCGCGGATCGAGAAGATCGAAGTGGTGGCGAGCGGACAGGTGAGGCGCGCGCGCCTGTTCTACCTGCGCCAGCTGCAGGGCAAGGCGGCGCGGCTGAAGAGCGCCGAGGAAAGCGCCGCGCAGTAACGCGGGGGGCGAAGGCTACGTGCAGCTCACCGAGCTGCTCTACCAGCGGGTGAAGGATCTCGGCGCGCAGGGGCAGATCGCCCTGCGGCCCGGATACGTGGCCGTGGTCTCCCGGGCCGTCTCGCTGCGCAGCGCGCTCCTGGCGGCCCTGTTCCCCGGCCCCGACGACGTGCGCCGTCTGGTCGACGGCGAGGGCCCCACGCGGGTGGGGCTGGGGCTCGTCTCCGGAGACGGCACTCCGTACCGGCTGCTGCGCGAGCTGGGCGGCGCGCGGCAGCTGCAGCGCTTCGACGCCGCGGGCAAGAAGTTCTCCACGCTGTCCCAGGACAACCTGGAGATCGAATCCTTCCTGCGCGTCGAGTGCGGCCTGCCCCCGGCCGACCACTACTTCAGCTTCTTCATCCTGGAGTCGAACGAGCTGCCCTCGCTGAAGGCGCGCGGCGTCGGTGGCCCCGAGGCGGTGGTGGACAGCGCCAAGGTGCAGGCGCTCAAGCAGGAGCTGGAGCAGACCCGCCGGTACGAGGGGATCCAGGACCGGCTGTTCAAGGTGCAGCAGCGGCTGCACGAGCTGACCGAGCTCAACCGCCGGTTCCGCGAGGCGCAGGACGAGCTGAACGCGATCCAGGCGGAGCTGGCGCGCTCCCCGTGGACGCCCGAGCAGATGAAGGATCTCACCGCGCGCGCCGGGCGGGCCAAGGAAGACCTGAAGAGACGCGACGACGCGCTCAGCGAGCTCGCGTTCAAGCGCCAGCGGGCGATCCACAGCACGCCGCCTCCGGCAGAGTCGCTGTGGGGCAACGCCTGGTTCGTCGGCGGCCTGCTCCTCGGTATCGGCATCGATGCCCTCGCGGTGTGGCTGCGCAATCCGCAGATCGCGTTTGCCGGCCTGGTCCCGTTCTTCGCCGCGCTGGTCGCGCTGCTGCGCTGGATCCAGGTCGACGAGGCGGACAAGGAAGCCGCCACGTACCTCAAGGACCTGAAGGAACGCGAGCAGGCCGTGCACCGCCTCTACAACGAGGAGCAGGCGCTCTTGAAGAACGCCATGAAGGCGGCGCACGTCGATTCGGCGGCCGACCTGGTGCAGCTGTTCGAGGAGCGCGAGAAGGTGATCCGCTCCCGCGAGGATGCGCGCGGGCTGGTCGAGGAGTTGCGCAAGCACCCCGACCTCGCCCGGGTGCCCATCGAGACTCCGCTGCTCGAGGAGGAGAAGCGCAAGCTGGAGGCCGAGGTGTCGGCGCAGGGGTTCGCGCGTCCGATCGGCGAGATCGAGATGGACATGAAGCACGCCATGGGCCTGGGCGGCTCGCGCCGGGGCGGCGCGCTGGTGCCCGAGCCCGAGGTCCCGCAGAACCTGGTGGACAAGGCGGCCGAGCTCCTCAACCTGTCGCCGGACGAGGTGTGGGAGGCGATCGGGCAGCGCCTCTCCGCCTACCTGTCCGCGCTCACCGACAAGCGCATCGTTTCCAGCACCACCGACGAGAAGAGGCACTGGGTGCTCTCCAACGCGGACGGCCGGAGCGGGCCGTACCACGGCCTGCCGCCCGCGCTGAAGGACCTCGCGTACGCTGCGCTGCGCCTCGCGCTGCTCGAGCGGGTGGCGGCGTACAAGCGGCTCCCGGTGGTGGTCGACGACGCGTTCTCGGCCCTCGACCCCGCCAAGCGCGCGCTCGTCGCCAAGATGCTGAAGGGCATCGCGGCCCAGACGCAGATCATCCACCGTACGGCGGAGGAGCCGCCGCAAGGCACCGCCGACCTGGTGGTCCAGGCGTGAGCACTGCGCGCCAGCGCCTGGGCGACCTGGGCGAGAAGGCCGCCGAGGAGCTGCTCGCGGCGCGCGGGTACCGGATCGTGGCGCGCAAGCACCGCTGCCCGCGCGGCGAGGTGGACCTGGTCGCGGAGCAGGGAGATCTCCTCGTCTTCGTCGAGGTGCGCACGCGCGGCACCGCCGCTTTCGGCGGACCGGAGGAGACGGTCGGCGCCGCCAAACAGCAGCGGCTGGTGCGGGCGGCGCGCGACTTCCTCGCCCGCTGGCGGGGTCCGCCTCGGGGCGCCCGGTTCGACGTGGTCGCGGTCGTCGACCGGCCGGGTGGGCCGCTCCTCACGCACTTCCCAGGCGCGTTCGACGCGCCGTACTAGCCGTGACCGGCGATGCGTCTCGCAGGCAGAGCGCTCTGCGGCGACCGCCGCGGGGCACGAAGTGACGCAGCGCGTCCCGCCCCGGCGCGGATAAGTCCTGCACTCACCCTGACGGAATCCCGTCCGCGGCTGCAAGCCGGTCGACCGATGCGCGCGCTCGTTCCATGAACGCGCGACCGTACATCTGGTCCGCGGCGTGTTGGTTGTGCGCCCGGCAGAGCAGGCGGATCCTGTCCGCTCGGTGGAGATGCGTTCGCGCGAACCCGTCCAGGTGATCGAATTCCAGGGCGCCAGTCTCGCCGCACCTGCCACCATGCTCGTCGGTGAACGTGCAGCGTCCGCCGTCGCGCTCGAAGACCTCGCGTTTGATGGCGTCCGGGACGTGACGCGAAGTCGCTGCGTCCGCCTCGTCGGCCGGAGCCGGTCGCGCCTTCCGCCCCGTGGCGAAGCGCTCCTTCTTCACCTGCTCGATGAGCAAGTCGAGTGCCTTCTCGACGATCGTCGCCAGATCCCCGTCCGGGATGCGGTGGCGGAGCAGATCCTGGGCCTGGCGGAACTTGTCATGACACGCGCGACTCGCGGAGAACTGGAACTTGAACGTCTCCTCGGAGAGCGGAGCAACCACGGCCCGGGGTTCATCGCGTCGCGGCGGCGGGGCGGGTGGCGGTGCGTAGGCGAGAGCAGGCGATGACTCGGGCGGCGCCACCGGGGCGGCAGTGCCGAACGAGAACGCAGGTGACGTCTCCGGCAGCAGGTTGGGGCGACCCGGAAGCTTGCGCACCATGCTCGGAACCGCAGGCTGCGGCGAAAGACGCGCGACCACCTCTTCGATCTGGCGCTTCGGCTTGCCCGCCGCCTCCGCCAACACCTTTTCCTGGTTTTCGGTAGTCAGATGCGGCGCCAGCAAGCGCAGCCCGGCCAGATGCACCCGCCCCGAGCGGAGCGCCTCCAGGATCACCGGCATGCGTCGGGCGGCGCGGGCCAGGTCGATCCGGTTGCAGGCGACGTCCTCGGAAAACCCCAGCTCCCCGACGCAGAAGGCGAACATAGAGGAGAATGTCCATTCGAGGTAGAGCTTCCGCTCGTCGATCTCGCCGAGATGAACGAGGAGCTTCGCGTCGAGGCCGTGTGATCTCAGCACCAACTCCTGCGTAGCCGAACGAAGGTCCGCGGAGCTGAGCGATTCGACAGTGGTTCGTGAGTTCATCATGTGCGGGTCGTAGCACGGTGTTTGTCGGACCTCTCGGGACGCCGCACGTGAGCGCTGGGCGGCAGTGCGACCCACGAGGAGGGCGTGGGCCAATCGGCCGCTCTCCACGCGTCTGCAGCAGCTACACGGCCGTTGTTGCGAACGCTCGCAGCCGTTTGCGAGCGAAGGCTCCAAACCTGTCAATCGCAAACGACCTGCATACGTAAGTTGTCCGATG
>DASWGI010000038.1:0-1781 GCA_036393835.1 Myxococcales bacterium
AAGAGCTGGTCGCGCGTCTTTGGCCGCAGCCGCCGGTTCCCACTGTGGTGCGAAAGCTTCCCGGCCGCCCCAACCCACCATCCGAAGCGTCACCCGCATTCTCGTTCGGCGCCGCCATACCGGTGGCGCAACCCGAGTCGCTCCCTGCTCTCGCGTTCGCAGCGCCACCCGCGCCACCGCCGCGACGCGATGAGCGGGCTGTCATTGCACCGCTCTCCGAGGAGACGTTCAAGTTCCAGTTCACCGGGAGTCGCGCGTGTCATGACAAGTTCCGCCAGGCCCAGGACCTGCTCCGCCACCGAATTCCGGACGGAGACCTGGCGACGATCTTCGAGAAGGCACTCGACTTGCTCATCGAGCACGTGAAGAAGGAGCGATTCGCCACGGGTCGGAAGGCGCGACAGGCTCCGGCCGAAGAGAGCGACCCCTCGCGTTCGCGTCACATCCCGGACGCCATCAAACGCGAGGTCTTCGAGCGGGACGGCGGCCGCTGCACGTTCACCGACGAGCATGGCCGCAGGTGCGGTGAGACAGGCGCCCTGGAATTCGATCACCGCGACGGCTTCGCGCGAACGCATCTCCACCGAGCGGGCCGGATCCGCCTGTTCTGTCGTGCGCACAACCAACACGCCGCGGACCAGATGTACGGTCGCGCGTTCATGGAACGAGCGCGCGCATCGGTCGACCGGCTTGCTGCCGGTCCCGGGACTCCGTCAGGGTGAGTGCAGGACTATCCGCGCCGGGGCGGGACGCGCTGCGTTAAGGCGTGCACGCGGCGGTCGCTCCGAGATGGCGTTTCACCGCCGCAGCGCTTGAAAAGCAACCGAAGATCCAGTTGGGTCGTGCTGGAACAACGAGGCTCGGCGCATGGCAGCGCTCGAACTCGGCCGCGCACGAGGCGAGAATCCGCTCGAACTTGGCTGGCGCGCACGATTCGAACAGCGATCAACGATGAGAGCGCCGCCCTATCCGCGACTACACGAACAGCATGTAGCTGTTCACCACCATCGCCAGCCCGGCCAGGCCGCAGAGGATGGCGAAGAGCCACAGCTCCTTGCGCCGCGCGCTCGCCGCGATGGTCGAAAGCACCACCCCGGCCTGCAGCACCACGAACGCGTACTGGAAGCGGTCGCCCTGCTTCTGGTGCAGCGCCTTCGCCGCGTCGAGCGTTTCCGCCCGCGCCTTGATCTCCGCCAGCTCCGCCTCGTAGCGCTTCGCCGCGGCCGCGGCACCCGCCTCGAGGTGCGCCAGCGCGGGGGACAGGTCCGGCCGTCCGGCAGCCAGTGCGCGCTCCATCTCCAGCTGCCCGGTGCTGATGTGCCTCTTGATCGATTTGGCCTGGTAGTAGCTCCACTGATCGCTGGCTTCCGCCTGGGAGAGGATGGTGCGCGAGAACTGGTTCGCGTACGCGCCTGAGGCGACGGCCGCCAGCACCGCCAGCACGGCGGTCGTGCGCGCGACGTGGTCCGTCCACCTCCGGCCCGCGGACTCGGACTCCGCCGCGGCCGCTTCCGCGCCGACCTTGTCTGCGGGGATCGCCATGGAGGCGATGCTACTGCTGCGCCGCGCCCGGACGGAAGCGCTTGGTCGGCCGCCAGACCCGGTGCTAGCGTACCTTTCCGCACCTCGGGCGCTGCCACCATGCAGGAAAAGTTCGGCCGCTACGAGCTCCTCAAGCGTCTCGCCGGCGGCGGCATGGGCGAGGTGTACCTCGCCCGCCAGCGCGGCCTGGCCGGGTTCCAGAAGCTGCTCGTCATCAAGACGCTGCTCCCCCACCTCTG
>DASWGI010000039.1:0-1960 GCA_036393835.1 Myxococcales bacterium
GGCGTCCGTATCGCTCTCGCTGCTGCGTTCGGCGCCCCCGTGGGCGGACACGTTCCACGTGCTCTGGCTGCCTCGCGGAGCGTCGATGAGCCTGCCGACGGGCCGCTGCAGATCGAATTGCTGCGGCCCGGACTCGCCGAAACGCGCCTGCACCGGTCCGCCCGGCGGCGGCGGGTTGATCGCCTCGGCCACGGCCTGGCGCAAGGGCGTCTCGGCCTCTTGCACCGCGATGGAATGGGGCAGCTCCGGCGTGCCGCTCCGCGCCGGTCCGTTCCCGACCGAGTCGCGCGCCTCGAGGTAGTACGCGAAGCCGTCCGCGACCGCGCCGCCGGGGACCACCGCCACGTACTCGTCGTTCGCGGCGGGAGCGAGCGGGATGCACTCGTAATCGATGTGGAACAGGTTGCGCCAGCAGGCCTGGGCGTCGCCGACGGCGGATCGCTCGTCGACGATGCGCGCCACCAGCCGGAGCGCGGTCCCGGCTGGCGCCCTGCGCACCACCTGGTGCGTGAGGACGGGAGGCTGCGTGTCCTCCTCCGGGAGCGTCGGCAGCGGAAGGGCCACGGCGTGGTCGGGCAGGGCCTGGGCGATGGGCGGAAGCGGCGGAGGCGCCTCGTCCCCGGGCAGCGGCTGCACGGGGCCGGCCGGCGGCGCCTTCTGCGCGAGCTGTCCGCCGGGCGCGGCCATCGGGGTGGGCTGCAGGACCAGCTGGCAGAACGCGATGTATTGCTCCGCCTGCGCCCTGATCTTCGGGTGGGGGTCCCGCTTCTCGCGGAGGAACGACTCGTACGCGTCGAGCGCCTCCTTCAGGTTGCCCTGCCGGCGGTGCGCCTGCGCCAGGTTGAAGAGCATCTCCGGGCGGTGGCTGTACTCGTACGCGGCGCGGTAGCCCGCCGTGGCGCAAGCGTAGTCGCCCGCCGCGTAGCAGGCCTCGGCGCGCTTGTACTGGGCGCGCGCCAGCTCGAGGGCCGCCGGCGCCTCGTGCGCCTCGCCCTCGCGCACCGGCTTGAGGGCCACCGCGACGCGCAGCTCGAAGCCCGGCTTGTCGGGCAGGCGCGTCGGCGCGGACCACGTCTTGTATCCGTCCAGCACCAGCCGCAGCTCGTGCTGACCGGGCGTGGTGGCCGCCTTCTTCGGGGTCGGGCCGATCAGCTTGCCGTCGACGTACAGCAGCGCCCCTTCGGGAGCGGAGTTCACCCCGACGATGGGCGGCGCGTTGTCGCCGCCGGCGGGCGAGAGCGTGAGCCGCAGAGAGACCTGCTGCCCGGGCGCGAGCGTGATCTGCTGGGCGAGGGTGCGGTAGCCGACGCTCGAGACCTCGACGTTGTGCTCGCCCGAGGGCAGCTCTCCGGAGTACGGCGCGACGACCGCCGCCTGGCCGTCGATGGTGATCTCCGCGTCGGGCGGCTCGGTCTCGACGCGCAGGCGGCCAGGACCGGGGGTGCGCTCCAGCGCGAACGAGAGGTCCGCGTCGCGGTTCGACTGCATCGTCACCGCGCGCTCGGCGGCCAGGTATCCGGCGCGGCGCACCTGCACGGTGTGCTCGCCGAGCTTGAGCTCGCCGTTCCAGGGGGTGAGGCCGACTTCCTTGCCGTCGATGACCACCGCCGCGCCGTCCGGCGCGGAGGCGACCGTGAGGCGTGGGGCTCCCGAGGCCCGGGGCATCTCCAGGCGCAGGGAGAGGTCCTTGTCCTTCGGCATCGCGAACTCGGTGCCGACGTCGCGGCGCCCCGGCAGGCGCAGCACCAGCTCGTGGCTGCCGGGCGCGATGGGCGCGAGGAACGGCGTGCGCCCGCGCTCCTTCCCGTCGATGGTGACCGAGGCCCCGGCCGGCTCCGACTCGACCGTCAGCGCCGGGTCCTTCGGCATGGCGGGCAGCACGAAGGCGAGCTGCACGTCGCGCCCCTGCCGCGCGGCGATCTGCTTCTCCTGGCGGAGACGGCCCGCCAGCTCGACCGCC
>DASWGI010000040.1:0-5319 GCA_036393835.1 Myxococcales bacterium
CGAGCGCGCCGTCCGGCCGAGCTATGCACTTACCAAGTATTCCGCGCAGGCGTCGGTCGATCTGGCCAAGAACCGGCCCTTCGCGGCCGGGCTGCAGTACGAGGTCGGCTACCAGAGCTTCGAGAGCTTCGCCACGCCCTCCGACCAGCTGGCCGACGTCGACCCGCGCATCTTCCGGAAACCGACTGGACGGATGCTGTTCGGCTCGCTGCGGCCCGCGGTGACGCTCGACCTGCGCGACGATCCGGCCCGGCCGCGCGCGGGGATCTTCGCGCAGGTCTCCGGCGACTACTTGCGCTCGTTCGAGGCGAGCGAGCTGATCGTCCGGCTGATCAAGGTGCAGGCGCAGATCGCCGGCTACATCCCGCTGCCGTTCCTCTCCAGCCTGGTGCTGTCGGCCCGCGGAGGCCGCATCTACCAGCTGAATCCGGACTCGCACACGCCCGGCGATCGCAGCTTCTACCTGGGCGGAGCGACCTCGCTGCGGGGCTTCCACGAGGACGCCGTGCAGCCGCAGGACGTCAGCGAGGAGCTGCGCATCGCGGTCCGCAAGTGCCAGAGCGCCCTCGGGCAGAACCCGGCGTGCACGCCCCAGGTGCTGACCGCGCAGGCCGGCGGAGCGTCCAGCGGCGGCGACCAGTTCGTCTCCTTCACCGCGGAGCTGCGCGTCCCCGTCGCGCAATCGGTGGAGATGGCCTTCTTCTACGACGCGGGCAACCTGTGGGCCACGCCGCCCTACCGCTTCTTCAAGACGCTGGTGCTGCGCGACGCGGTGGGGTTCGGGCTGCGCTGGCT
This sequence comes from Myxococcales bacterium, assembly GCA_036393835.1. Classification (GTDB taxonomy): domain Bacteria; phylum Myxococcota; class Myxococcia; order Myxococcales; family 40CM-4-68-19; genus VBKO01. Next base: position 796 of record DASWGI010000040.1, read on the forward strand.
GACGCCCATCGGCCGCATCGCCATCGACCTCGGCATCAACCTGGCTCCCGATCCGCTCTTCGGCGAGCCCCGGCTGGGTCCCTACTTCGCCATCGATCCACTGTGAGCGTCACTTCCGGGGAAGCGGGCCCCAGGCGGCGTCGGAGGCGCCGCGGGGGTCGTTGGTGACCTGGCGCGCGTTCGAGCCGTCCGGCAGGATGGTCCACAATTGCTTCTTTCCGCTCCGGGTCGAGCTGAAGAGGATCTGGCGGCCGTTCGGGGCCCACGAGGGCTTCTCGTTGGTGCCCTCGTTCTGGGTCAGCCGGGCGACCTTGCCGGTCTGCACGTTGACTGTGTACAGATCGAAGACCCGGTGCTCGTCGCGCCCGGAGAACGCGATCAGATCGCCCTTCGGCGACCAGGCCGGCTCCTGGTTGTAGTTGCCCTGGAAGGTGATGCGGCGGACGTCGCTGCCGTCGCTCGCCATCGTGTAGATCTGCGGCGAGCCCGCCCGGTCCGAGACGAAGGCGAGCCGCTTGCCGTCCGGGCTCCACGAGGCGGAGATGTCGATGCCCCGCGAGTCGGTGAGCCGGCGCACGATGCCGCCCTCGATCGGCGAGAGCCAGATGTCGGTGTTCTCCGCCTGGCTGGCGGAGAACGCGAACCGGATGCCGTCCGGGCTGAACACGGCGCCGGTGGCGAAGTCGCCCATCTTCACCAGTTGCTGCACCGCGCGGCTGCCGAGGTCGACCTGGAAGAGGTGCGCGCCCGCCCCGTCGCGGAAGCTTGTGAACGCCAGCGCGCGCCCCTGCGGCATCCACGCCGGCAGCAGGTTGATCGATCCCGAGGTGACCTGCTGCGGCCCGTAGCCGTCCGAGTCGGCCACCACGATCTGCTTGCCGTTCTCGGTCTCCCGCACGTAGGCGATGCGCGTCTGGAACACGCCCGGCTCCTGCGTGAAGGAGCGGACCACGTCGTCGCCGAATCGGTGCGCGATCTGCCGCAGGGCGGCGCGCGGCGCGCTGTAGTCGCCGCGCAAGAGCTCCGAGGCGTGGGGCACGTCGAAGAGGCGGAACTCCACCTTCACCACGTCACCGTCCACCCTGGCGGCGGCCTTCACCAGCGCCTGCGCCCCGACGGCGGTCCACTTGGAGAAGTCGATGGTGTTCGCGGAGCTGCCTTCCTTGGCCGGATCGGCGAGGAAGCTGCGCGGGTCGAGCAGCCGGAACAGGCCGCTGCGGTCGAAGTCCGCCGCGAGGACGTCCATCACGTCGGCTCCTTCCGGAGCGCCGGACGGCGGGGCGAGCGCGATCGGATACGCTTGCACGCGGGCGCCGGAGATGTCGATGGTCGGACGCTGCGCGTGCGCGGCCGTGCCGGCGGCGAGCGCGAGAAGGAGCAGTCGCTTCATGGCTTGAAGTTGATCTCCAATCCCTCGTCACGGACGAGCTTGGCCAGCTCGGCCGGCGGCGCGGGCAGCCGGGTCCGCTGGAGGGCGAGCACCAGGGCCTGATCGATGAAGGAGTTGCCGGAGGGCTTGGTCATGACGTGCTTCACGATGGACCCGTCGCGGCCGACGTAGATCACCACGGTCGCGGAGAGGTAGAGCCGTTCACGCTCGGAGATGACCGACGGCACCACGTAGTTGGCGTGGATCCTGTCCTCCACTTCGCCGAAGTACTTCTCGCCTTCCTCGGCGCTGGCGGCCGTTCCGCCCGGGCTGCCGGTCTCCTGGCCGGCGCGCTCGGGATCCGGCTTCTCGTCGCGCGTGCGGCGGGCAGCGCCCGCCAGGGCGCGCTCCATCATCTCCTGCCGGGTGAGCTCCCGCGGCGGCGCCTTCGCCGAGGACGGCGCTCCGGGTTTTTCCGGGGCGGAGCCCGGCGACGCCGCGGCCGGAGGCTCCGTCTCCTTGCGCGGCATGAGGCGCGGGTCGCGCGGCTTCCCCAGCGCCACCAGGTGCGCGATGACCGGCTTGCGCAGCGGGCGAGGCCGGTCGAGCAGGCGCGGCAGGAAGAACGCCGCGGCGACCACCGCGACGTGCAGCGCGACGGCCAGCGCGAGCCCGGGGCCGAGCCACCCGATCCGCGGGTCTCCGCCCAGCAGGCTGCGATAGACCGTCTGCGGCCGCGCCTCGGTCACCGGCTGGTCAGCTCCTTCTCCGGCTCGGTGATCATCCCCATGGACTCCACTCCCGCCCTGCGCGCGGCGGCCATGATTTGCACCACCAGCCCGTACGGGAGCGAGCGGTCCGCCTGCAGATAGATTTCCTTGTCCTTCTGCACGCGCGCGTTGGACTGCAGCATCTGCTCGAGGCGGGCCGGGTCGACCGCCGTGTCGCCGAGATAGATCTTGCGGTCGTGCGTGATCTTCAGGACCAGCTTCTCCTCGGCGTGCTCCATCTGCTGCGCCTGCGCGCGGGGCAGGTCGACCTTCACCCCGCTCTGGATCAGCGGCGCGGTGACCATGAAGATGATCAGCAGCACCAGCATGACGTCCACCAGCGGCGTCACGTTGATGTCGGTCATCGCCCGGCGGACGCTCCCGCCGTCTCCTCCGGAGAAGGCCACCTCTAGGCCGCTTTCTTGAAGATGTGCCGCTTGATGATGTTGAGGAAGTCGGCGCTGAAGTTGCGCATCTCGTTCTCGAGCACGCGGATGTTCGAGTTGAACGCGTTGTAGGCGACCAGCGCGGGAACGGCGGCGAACAGGCCCACCGCGGTGGCGATCAGCGCCTCGCTGATCGGGCGCGCGACGGTGGCCAGGTTCGCGTTGCCGACCTGGTAGATGTCGCGGAACGCTCCCATGATCCCCCAGACGGTCCCGAACAGGCCCACGAACGGCGCCGCCGCCGCGGTGGTGCCGAGGAAGGGGATCGACGATTCCAGGGTGGTCAGCTCCGCGTTGGCGGCGCGGCCCAGCGCGCGCTCGACGTTCTCGAACCCGCCCAGCTGCTCGTGCATGGACGCTTCCGGCGTCGGCTGCGCCTGCGAGACCTTGGACAGCTCGACGTACCCGGCGCGAAAGACCTGCGCCACCGGCGAGAGCGGCAGCTTCTCGGCGGTCGAGTAGATCTGGTCGAGCTTCTTGGAGCGCCAGAACGTCTCGAGGAAGTGCGCGCTCTGCTCGCGCGCGCGGCGCAGGTGCAGCGCTTTGCGGAAGATGATCGTCCAGCTCCCCAGCGAGGAGAGGACGAGCAGCAGCAGCACGGCGCTGACCACCACGCCGCTGTGCGTGACCATCTGGATGTAGTTGAGACTCTCACCTGTGTTCATGGTGTCGACCTTCTTAGCCGCCGCCGATAGGGCGGCGCTACGCTTTTCACAGCGCGGACCTTTGCGTCAGCACCCTATGCCAAAACGGACCGATGCGCTCCAAACATGCGGGCGGCGGGTTCGGTTCCCGTGCCCGGGATGGGGCGCGGCGGGTCCGTTGGTTTGAATACGGAAGGCCCGCCCGCAAGTCTGACGGGCAGGAGGGTGCTGGAAGCTCATGCGCGCGCCGCTGTCAGCGATGGCCGGCCTGGCCGCTCTCGCGGCCCTTTCCTCCGGCTGCGGGGATCCGAGGCGCGCCGACGTGCAGGTGTTCTGGACCTTCGCCGGCCAGACCTGCCAGCAGGCCGGGGTGCACATCGTCCAGGTGGACATCGCAAACGAGCTGCTCACCCCGAACCAGTTCTTCTGCACCGATCCGAAGGACGGCAGCCTCCGCGTCGGGGCCGACCTGGGCCCGTTCCTGCTCGGAACCTACCAGGTCACGCTCACGGCGTTCGATACCAACGGCTTCACCCGCTTCGAGAGCTCGCAGACGTTCACGGTCCAGGGGGACACGGAGCTGCACGTCGACGTGCAGCCGGTCGCCACCGCCGACGTGAGCTGGGACGCGCTGACCAGCGCCGGCGGATTCGCCCTCGGCGCGCAGGGCGCGATGACCTGCGCCGAGGCGCAGGTCGACACCGTGCGCATCATGCTCGACCCGAATCCGGACGGGACCGGGGGGACGGCGGCGGGCGAGGTCGCCTGCAACACCAACGGCGTGGAGGGCGCGCAGGTCGCGCCGATGCCGACCGGGACGCACAGCTTCGCGATCAGCGGGATCCGCAACACGCCCGCGGGGCCCAGGCTGGTGTACCAGACGACGCGTCCTGCCTCGGGCCGCTTCGATCCGGGCCTCATCACGCTCATCGACGTCGACGCAGATCCCGTGGGCAGCGGCCGGGGCTCGGCCACGCTGACATGGGACTTCAGCGCGGCGGGCGGGTCCGCCTGTCCGATCACGTACACGTTGACCGATCCGTCCGGCGTGGTGCAGGCCGCGCAGACCACCAGCGACTGCACGGGGACGCTGCTGGTTCCGAGCGTGGCGGCGGGCCTGTGGGGAATCGACGCGATCGCGGGCGCCTTCCACGCGCACGTCCTGTTCGCGGTGCCCAACCAGGCCTCCGCTTCCTGGAAGATTCCTTTCTCCAGGTAGCCCGTGCAGGCATCCTGAAGGCCAATGGACGCGCCCATCGGCGTCTTCGACAGCGGGGTCGGCGGCCTCACCGTGC
>DASWGI010000041.1:0-6850 GCA_036393835.1 Myxococcales bacterium
ATCGCGGACGCTCGCCGGGAGGAGGCCCGGCGCGACCGTGGCCACGACGCTGAAGAGGTACGCCACGCCCGTTCCCAGGGCGATCAGCGTGAACATGTTCAGGCTGCGGTTCTTGACCGACGCCCAGCCGCGCTCGAAGAACGGCCACCCTCCCCAGAGCACCACGGGCGTCCCGAGCGCGAGCTCGATCCAAGCGATCAGCGCCGGAGAGAGCGCGTGCTGCACCGGCCGTCCGGGCAAGAGATCCGACATGCCGAGGAGGAGCAGAGGCGCGGTCAAGACGAGGCTCACCCAGAACCTGCGCAGCATGTCCCGCAGCTCGGGGTTCTCCTCCTCCTCCACCGAGACGGTGCGGGGTTCGAGCGCCATGCCGCAGATCGGGCAGGCGCCCGGGCCGTCGGCCTCCACCTCGGGGTGCATCGGGCAGGTCCACTTCGTTCCCGGAGGTGCGGCCGTGGCCGGCGGCGCGGCGGCAGGATCGAAGAAGCGTCGCGGGTCCGCCTGGAACCTCTCGCGGCAGCGCGCGCTGCAGAAGCCGTACTCGCGGCCGTCGTGGACCAGCGTCCCGCCCTTCGCGTGGTCCAGGTCCACGGTCATCCCGCAGACCGGGTCGCGGCCAGCGTGTTCGGGGGGCGGCCCTGCGTGGTCTCGCGCTCTCAAGGTAACCCTCGCGCCGGCTGTACCCCGCGCAGGGTCGACGCGCAATGAGCGAGGGAAGTTGCCGGGGCGTCACATGGTTGCCACACGCTTCCGATACATGGGATCGCCCATGGGGAGCCCGCAGCTGATCCTGATCGTCGAGGACGAGAAGGACCTGGTCGACCTGATGCAGTTCAACCTCCGGCAGGCAGGCTTCGAGACCACCTCGGCTCGCGACGGCGAGCAGGCGCTCGCCCTGGTGCGTCACCGGACTCCGGATCTGGTGCTGCTCGACCTGATGCTGCCCGGCGTGCCGGGGACCGAGCTCTGCCGGCAGCTGAAGAACTCGCCGCGCACCAGGAACGTCCCCGTGATCATGGTCACCGCGCGTGGCGAGGAGGTCGATCGCGTGGTGGGATTCGAGCTGGGCGCCGACGATTTCGTCACCAAGCCGTTCAGCATGCGGGAGCTGGTGCTGCGCGCGCGCGCCGTGCTGCGGCGCGGGATCGACGGCGAGCCCGACGTGCCGCAGGAGCGCGTGGGCCCGCTGCGCATCGACCTCCCGGCGCACCGCGCCTTCGTCGGCACCGAGGAGATCGCGCTCACCGCGCTCGAGTTCAAGCTGCTCGCCACCTTCATGTCGCGGGTAGGCAGGCTGCAGACGCGCGGGACGCTGCTGCGCGACGTCTGGGGCCTCTCCGGAGAGCTGCAGACGCGCACCGTGGACACTCACGTGAAGCGGCTGCGCGAGAAGCTGGGCGCGGGGCGCGACCTGGTCGAGACGGTTCGCGGCAGCGGGTACCGGATGGTCGACCCGGAGGAGAAGTAGAGACGTGGCCCTCTTCTGGCGCAAGGTCACGCTCGACGAGGTGCTCGGCGCGGTCCGCGGGGAGCTGGCGGCGCACCGCCCGGGCGAGGCGCTGCCGCGCGAGGTGGTCGAGCTGTCGCGCCTGCTGCACGCCGAAGAGGCCGGCTTCGTCGCCGGCGGGGCGCCGCCGGGCCCCCAGGAGATGGTCGACGGCATCCCGGACCCCGCGGGCATCCTCGACCCGCGCGGCCGGTTCGCGGTGGTCAACCCGGCGCTCGACGCGCTGGTCGGGACCGGCCGCGCGCTCGGGCGCACCTTGCTGGAGATCACCCGCAGCTCCGAGCTGGGCGAAGCCGCCGACCGCGCGATCGCGGGCACGCCGGTGCGCGGCGAGTTCAACGTGGTGTCCCTGGACAAGCTGCTGTTCGTGACGCTCTCGCCGCTCGCCGATCGGCGCGCCCTGGTCCTCTTCCGCGACCTCACCGAGGAGAAGCGGCTGGAGGGCGTGCGGCGCGATTTCATCGCCAACGCGAGCCACGAGCTGCGCACCCCCGTGGCGGCCATCACCGGAGCGGTCGAGACGCTGCTCTCGAGCGGCCAGATGCTCGATCCCGCCGCGCGCGGCTTCGTGGAGATGATCGCCCGGCACGCGGACCGGCTCTCGCGGCTGACCCGCGAGTTGCTCGACCTGTCGCGGCTGGAGACGGGCGAGTTCCACCTCGAGATCGGCCCGGTCGAGCTGGCGCCCCTGGTGGCGGCCTCGCTGGACCTGGTGCGAGGCCGCGCGGAAGCGAAGCGCATCAAGCTCGGGTTCGACGGGCCGCCCGGCCTGCGCGCGCTCGCTGATCGCCGCGCGCTGGAGCAGATCCTCATCAACCTGCTCGACAACGCCATCAAGTTCACGCCCGAGGGCGGGCGGGTGACGGTGCTCGGCGACGGCACCGGCCCTTCGGTGGTGCTCTCGGTGCTCGACACGGGGCCCGGCATCGAGCCGCGCCACCGGGACCGGATCTTCGAGCGCTTCTACCGCGCGGACGCGGGGCGCGCGCGAGAGAACGGGGGCACCGGCCTGGGGCTCGCGATCGTCAAGCACCTCGCGCAGGCGATGAGAGGCCAGGTGGGCGTCGAGAGCGGCCAGGGAGGCAGCCGCTTCTGGGTGAAGGTGCCTGCCGCGCCGTAGAAGCGCCACGCGCTTGTCACATGTACGTCACACGAACCGACTAGAAGGAGGCACCATGAAAAAGAGCCGCGTAGCCCTGCTGTCCACCCTCGCCCTCGCCTCGGCGGCGCTCGCCGGCGACAAGATGCTGATCACCGGAGCGGGCGCGACGTTCCCGTTCCCGCTCTACTCGAAGTGGTTCAGCGACTACAACAAGCTGCACCCCGAGGTGCAGATCAACTATCAGTCGATCGGCTCGGGCGGCGGCATCAAGCAGATCACCGAGAAGACGGTCGACTTCGGCGCCACCGACGCGCCGATGACCGACGAGGAGATGGCCAAGGCCCCGGGCATCCAGCACATCCCGACGGTGCTCGGAGCGGTGGTGGTGGTCTACAACGTGCCGGGCCTGGAAGGGCTGAAGGTCACGCCTCAGACGCTCTCGGGCATCTTCCTCGGCAAGATCTCCAAGTGGAACGACCCGGCTCTGGCTCGCGACAACCCGGGCGCGAAATTGCCGGACCAGCCCATCACCGTGGTGCACCGCTCGGACGGCTCGGGTACTACGTACGTCTGGACGGATTACCTCTCGAAGGTGTCGCCGGACTGGAAGTCCGGCCCGGGCACCGGAAAGAGCGTGAACTGGCCGGTTGGCCTCGGCGGCAAGGGCAACGAGGGCGTGACCGGCACGGTCAAGCAGACGGAGGGCGCCATCGGCTACGTCGAGCTGGCCTATGCCAACCAGAACAAGCTGGTTCCCGCGATCGTCAAGAATCGCGACGGCGCCTGGGTGAAGCCGACCCTGGAATCCGTTTCGCAGGCGGCGGCGACCGTCGAGATGCCGGACGACTACCGCGTGTCGATCACCGACCCGGCCGGCAAGGACGCGTACCCGATCGCGTCGTTCACGTACATCCTCGTCTATCGGGACCAGCCCAATCCGGCGAAGGGCAGCGCGCTGCTGCAATTCCTCTGGTGGGCGGTCCACGACGGCGAGAAGGCCGCGGCCGCCCTGGACTACGCACCGCTGCCGAAGGCGGTGGTGCACAAGGTGGAAAGCACGCTGAAGAGGATGACCGTCCAGGGAAAGGCCGTCCTTGCAACCAGCAAGTGAAACGCTCACCGCGCGCCCGCCCGGACGGCTCTCGCGAATCGCCGAGCCGGTGCGCACGAACTTCCCCGACCGCGCCTGGGCCGCGTTGCTCGCGGTCCTGGGCGCGGCGGTGTTCGTCGTCGCGGTCGTCATCGTCTTCGCGCTCTGGAAACTCTCGGCCCCGGTGCTGAAGCACACCGGGATCGCCTCGTTCGTAGTCAACTCGCAGTGGGACGTGGTCCGTGACGTCTACGGCGCTTTGCCGTTCATCTACGGCACGCTGGTGACGAGCCTGGTGGCGCTGGTGATCTCGCTTCCAGTCTCGGTCGGGCTGTCCCTCTTCCTCACGGAAATGTCTCCTCCGCGAGTGCGCACCGTCGTTTCATTCCCCATCTCGCTGCTGGCGGGCATCCCCAGCGTCGTCTACGGGCTGTGGGGACTGTTCGTGCTGGTGCCCGTGCTCCGCACCCGCGTGGAGCCCTTCCTGGCGAAGACGCTGGGCTTCCTGCCGTTCTTCCAGGGCACGCCACTGGGGCTCGGGTACCTGGCGGCAGGCGTGATCCTGGCGATCATGATCCTGCCGACGACCACCAGCATCTCCATCGAGGTGCTGCGCACGGTCCCGTTGTCGCTCCGGGAGGCGGCGCTGGCGCTGGGCGCGACTCGCTGGGAGGCCATCCGAATGGCCGTCCTCCCGTATGCCCGCGCGGGGATCCTGGGCGCCACCATCCTCGGGCTCGGGCGGGCGCTGGGCGAGACGATGGCCGTCACCATGGTCATCGGCAATTCTCCCACCATCTCCGCGTCCCTCTTCGCGCCGGGGTACTCGCTGCCGGCCGTCATCGCCAACGAATTCGCCGAGGCGAGCGGCGCACTGCACACCGGGGCGCTGGCGGCCCTGGGGCTCATCCTCTTCGCCGTGACGCTGCTGCTCAACGTCGCCGCGCGCGCGCTGGTGCGCGTGTCGACGCGCGGGCCTGCCCGGGCCGCCACGTGATTGGCCGGATGCAGCGGCGGCGGGCCGTGAACGCCGCGATGACTGCGCTGTGCGCACTCGGCCTGGCCGTCGCGCTGGTGCCGCTCGCCTCGGTACTGTGGCTCGTCCTCTCCAGGGGGGTCGCGGCTCTCGACCTGCACTTCTTCACGGCGCTGCCCTCGCCGGTGGGTGAGTCCGGCGGGGGCGTGGGGAACGCGATCGCGGGCACCATCTACATCGTGGGGATCGCCTGCGCGATCGGCGTCCCGCTCGGCGTCGGCGCCGGCGTTTACCTCGCCGAACGCGGAGGTGGCCGGGCCGGAGACCTGATCCGCTTCACCGCAGAGGTGCTTTCCGGGGTCCCCTCCATCATCGTGGGCATCGTCGCCTACGGGCTGGTCGTGCTGCCGATGCAGCGCTTCTCCGCGCTCGCCGGCGGCGTCGCGCTCGCGGTGTTGATGGTGCCCACGCTCGCGCGGAGCACCGAGGAGCTCGTGCGGCTGGTGCCCGGGGCGCTGCGCGAGGCCTCGCTGGCCCTGGGCGTGCCCGAATGGCGAACGTCGCTGCGCGTCATCCTCCGCACCGCGCTGGGTGGGATCATGACCGCGGTGCTGCTCGCCGTGGCCCGCGCGGCCGGGGAGACTGCGCCCCTCCTGTTCACCTCGCTGAACAACCAGTACTGGAACTGGCGCGCCGACCAGCCTACCGCCTCGCTCACCGTCCAGATCTACAACTACGCGGTCAGCCCGTACGAGAACTGGCACGACAAGGCGTGGGCCGCCGCGCTGGTGCTGCTGCTCCTGGTGGGGGTGTTGTCCTTGGTAGCGCGCCTGCTGACCCGGCAACGCTTCGGAGCGCAGCGGTGACCAGCGGAAACGGCACCGGCCCGAAGATCGAGGTGCAGAACCTCAACGCCTGGTTCCGCAACAACCATGCGCTACGGGGGGTCTCGCTGTCGGTCCCCGCCCACACCGTGCTCGCCATCATCGGGCCCTCCGGCTGCGGCAAGAGCACCTTCGTCCGCTGCATCAACCGGATGCACGAGCTGGTGCCCGGCGCGCGCCAGAGCGGCCACATCCTGGTCGACGGGACGGACCTCCACGCGCGCGGCGTGGACCCCGTGGACCTCCGGCGCAAGGTCGGAATGGTGTTCCAGCGCGCCAATCCGTTCCCCACCATGTCGATCGTCGACAACGTGGTGGCGGGCCTCAAGCTGAACGGCATCGGCGGCAACCATGCGGAGCTGGCGGAGAGGAGCCTGCAGCAGGCCGCCCTCTGGGACGAGGTGAAGGACCGGTTGAACCACTCCGCGCTCTCGCTCTCCGGCGGCCAGCAGCAGCGGCTCTGCATCGCCCGCGCGCTCGCCGTCGGGCCGGAAGTCCTGCTCATGGACGAGCCCGCCAGCGCCCTCGACCCCATCGCGACCGCCAAGATCGAGGAGCTGATCCGGGAGCTTCGCGAGCAGCTCACCATCATCATCGTCACCCACAACATGCAGCAGGCCGCGCGCGTCTCGGACGCCACCGCATTCTTCTACATGGGCGAGCTGGTGGAGCACGGCGGGACCGAGCAAATCTTCACCAATCCGAAGGAGCCCCGGACCGAAGATTACGTGACGGGCAAATTTGGGTAGGAGAGAGGCATGGCAGTGAAGAAGCACACCGACCGGTCGTATGACGCCGAGCTGGAGGAGCTGCGCTCGAAGCTCCTCACCCTCGGCGGCAAGGTGGAGGCGGAGATCGCCCAGAGCATGCGCGCGCTGAGCGAGCGCGACTCGAAGCTGGCCGAGCTGGTGGTCGGGTCGGACCGCGAGGTGAACCTGCTCGAGCTGGAGGTGGACGAGAGCTGCCGCCGCTTGCTGGCGCTGCGCCAGCCGGCCGCGAGCGACCTGCGGTTCATCACCACCGCGCTGAAGATCGTGGTCGACCTGGAGCGCATCGGCGACCTGGCGGTGAACATCGCCGAGCGCGCCATCGACCTGAACCAGTCCCCTCCGCTGCGCCCCGTGCACGACCTGACGCGCCTGGCGCAGCTCTGCCAGTCGCAGGTGCGCAAGGCGCTCGACTCGTTCGTCGACGCGGACGTCGACAAAGCCCAGGCGGTCATCAAGGACGACGACCTGCTCGACGCGCTCTACCACAACCTCTTCAACGAGCTCTTGGCCCTGATGATGGA
>DASWGI010000042.1:0-35542 GCA_036393835.1 Myxococcales bacterium
CATGGCGGACTTCCTGGGCGTGCCGCAGCGGCGGCTGCCGCTCGCGATCGCGATGGTGGTGCTGCTCGGGGCGACCCTCACCTGGCTGCAGGGCCGGTTCGACCAGGGCGACGTGAAGAAAGGCATCGCGCTGGCCCTCGAGTACCGGCCAGCCGGCCGCGGCGGCAAGAGCATCTTCGACGCGCTGGTGGCGCTCGGCCGCGGGGATCCGCGATGCGACGGCAAGGTGGTCAGCGGGCTGCTCGGGGACGTGGAGGTCCGCTGCACCCTGCCGGGCGACCCCGGGACCGAGTACCTGGTCCGGGTCCTCCTCGACGGCAAGCGCCCTCCCCGCCCGGCGAATCCCCCCGCCCAGCACCTCTTCGAGCAACTGAAGGGCTAACTGATCAACGCGGCGACGCGGAGGCGCGGAGGATCCCGGCAGGCGACCTGCACTGCGTGCCACCCGATGCTCACATCGCGACAGACCAACGAATCTCCGCGCCTCCGCGTCTCCGCGTTCGTTTTTGGCCCGTTGCATAGGCGACGGGGCGTGGGCAGGTTGGCGCGGCGGGCGGGCGCTTGCCTGCTCAAGGGGTTGGGATGCTCGCCGCATTGCTGGTCGCCGCTGCCGCCGCTCCGCACGCGCAGAAGGTCTGGACCGACGCACCGGCCGGCGCGACGCGCCAGACCTCGCCGCCGCAGTCGATCGCGCAGCTCGTCAAGCAAGCCATGTCCGCGGTGGTGGGCATCGTCGCCGTCACCGCCCGAGGCGAGCCGCAGGATCCGTTCCACGACTTCCTGGAGCGGATGTATGGCTCGCGCGGCGAGCGCGAGCAGCCGGTGCGGGGCATCGGGACCGGCTTCTTCATCCGCTCCGACGGCCTGGTGGCGACCAACGGTCACGTGGTCGAGGGAGCGACCGAGATCACCGTGCAGGTGGGCGAGGACGAGCGGGCCGTTCGCGGCGTGCTGGTCGGCAAGGACGAGGCGACCGACCTCGCGCTGGTGAAGGTGGAAGGCGGCCCGTTCCCCGTCCTGGGCCTGGGCGACAGCGAGGGCGTGGAGGTCGGCGAATGGGTGGTCGCCATCGGCAACCCCTTCGGGCTGTCGCGCTCGGTGACCACCGGCATCGTCTCGTACAAGGGCAGGCGCGACGTGAACCCCTCCGGCCGGCCCGGGTACTACGACTTCATCCAGACCGACGCGGCGATCAACCCCGGGAACTCCGGCGGGCCGCTGCTCGACGCCCGCGGCGCCGTCGTGGGCATCAACGCCGCCGTGAACCCCGCAGGACAAGGCATCGGGTTCGCCATCCCGATCAACATGCTGAAGGAGATCGCTCCGCAGCTGGAGAAGGGCCACGTGGTGCGGAGCTGGATGGGGATGTCCGTCCAGGACCAGATGGGTCCCGACCTGGCCGAGTGGTTCGGCGTACCGGGTGGAAAGGGCGCCGTGATCACCGACGTGGTGGACGGGGGGCCCGCGGCGCGCGCGGGACTCCGGGCGGGCGACGTGGTGGTCTCGTTCGAGGGCGACCCGGTCATCGAGAGCTACCGGCTGCGCTGGCTGACCGCGAACGCCGGCCCCGGCCGGACCGTGAGGATGGGCGTCTGGCGCGAGCGCAAGCTGCGGACGGTGGCCATCGCCCTCGCCGAGAAGCCCGGCGAGGCGGCCGAGCAGCGGCCGCCGCGGGTCGCCCCGGCGCGCAAGCACCAGGAGCCGTTCGGGTTCGCGGTGGACGAACAGCCCGGTCTGGCCGGACTGCGCGTCGCTTCCGTAGACCTGCGCAGCGCCGCGTACCGGGCGGGGCTGCGGGAAGGCGACCTGGTGCTCGACGTCGACGGGCGGCCGGTGCATGACCGCGCTGGGTTCCGCAAGGCGGTCGTCGAAAGCGGCGCGGTGACACGGCTCTACGTGAAGCGGAATGGCCGCTCCATCTTCTTCGGCCTCCGCAGGGAGCCCGCGCAGACGGCGGAGGTCCGCTCTCCCTGACGGTCGCCGCGGGATCGGGCGGCGCTACCCCTGTCCGCTCTTCCCGCAATCTTCCCCGGCACTACACGTCCGCTTCATCATCGCCCACCTATCCTCCCGCCGTTGACTCGGGGGAACGGTGCCCGCCAGAGTGCGCGCGCTGCGAGGGGTCGACTGAGCGATTTGGGCGAATCACTGCTGCGCGGAACTCGTCGACGGGGCACACTCAGCGCGGATCGACAAGGAGATGACGGATGGGGACCAGCCGGCTCCCAGGTTTCTACAAGATGCGCATCGCCGAGCGGCTTCGGCGCGTGGCCGAGCAGCTCGAGGTGGAGAGCGACGAGCTGGACGGTCTGGGCGAGAGCGGCACCCTGCCCCTGGCGAACGCCGACGCGATGATCGAGAACGCGGTGGGCGTCCTCGGGCTCCCGGTAGGGGTGGGGCTGAACTTCCTCGTCAACGGCGAGGACGTCCTGGTCCCGATGGCCGTGGAAGAACCGTCGGTGATCGCAGCCGTCAGCCTGGCGGCGAAGATCGCGCGCGACAGCGGCGGCTTCCAGGCCGATGCGGATCCGCCGCGCATGATCGGGCAGGTCCAGGTCTCCCATCTCGCCGATCCGCCCGCCGCCAAGGCGGCCCTGCTCCGCGAGAAGCGCCAGATCCTCGAGGCGGCGAACGCGCTCCAGCCGGCGATGAAGGCGCGCGGCGGCGGGGCGCAGGACCTCGAGGTGCGCCTGGTCCCGGTGCGCGAGGCCGAGAACGGCGCCTCCGAAGTGCACGCCGTCGTGCACCTCCTGGTGGACACGCAGGACGCGATGGGGGCGAACCTCATCAACACCATGTGTGAAGGCGTAGCGCCGCTGGTCGAGCGCATCAGCGGCGGGCGGGTGCGGCTGCGGATCCTTTCCAACCTGGCTGACCAGCGGCTCGCGCGCGCCACCTGCCGCATCCCCTTCGACGCGCTCGCCGACTTCGGCTTCTCCGGGGCGGAGGTGGCGCACGGCATCGCCGACGCGAGCCGGTTCGCCGACGCCGACCCGTACCGGGCCTGCACGCACAACAAGGGCGTGATGAACGGCGTCGACGCGGTGGCGCTGGCGACCGGCAACGACTGGCGCGCGATCGAGGCCGGGGCCCATGCCTGGGCGGCGCGGAACGGCCGCTACGAGCCGCTGACGCGCTGGTGGATCGAGGACGGGCACCTGCTCGGCAAGGCGGAGCTGCCCATCCAGGTCGGCACGGTCGGCGGAGCGGTGAAGGCGAACCCGCTGGTCCCGGTCCTGCTGCGGCTGATGGGGAACCCGGGCGCGCAGAAGCTGGCGGCCATCATGGCGGCCGTCGGCCTGGCGCAGAACATGGCGGCGCTGCGCGCGCTGGGCAGCGTGGGGATCCAGAAGGGGCACATGGCGCTGCACGCCCGCTCGGTGGCGGTGTCGGCCGGCGCCAAAGGGTCCGCCGTGGAGGAAGTCGCGCGGGCGCTCATCGCCGCCGGCGAGATCAAGCTGCACCGGGCGCAGGAGATCCTCGCCAAGCTGGTCGCGCAGAAGCCGGCCGCCGAAGTGACGTGACGGCCTCCGGGCGGCAGCCCGGCGCCGGCGGGCCGCGCGCCGCGCCTCCGGCCATCCTCGCCGAGTACGCCGCGCTGGCGGAGCCGCGCATCGCCGCGTTCCTCGACGCGCGCGCAGCCGATGCGGCGGGGTTGCCGGTCGATCTGCGGGCGCCGTTCGCCGCCCTGCGCGAGTACGTGCTGCGCGGAGGAAAGCGGCTGCGCGGCGCCCTGGTGGTGCTGGGATGCGAGGCGGCGGGCGGCGAACGGGAGTGGGCGCTCGACGCCAGCGTCGGGATGGAGCTCCTGCACGCGTACCTGCTCGTGCACGACGACTTCATGGACCGCGACGAGGTGCGCCGGGGTGGCCCGACTGTGCACGCCGCGCTGGAGCGGGCGACCGGCTCCGCGCACCTGGGAGCGAGCCTCGCCGTGCTGCTGGGATCGCTCTGCCAGGCCTGGGCGCTGGAGCTGGTGCTCGGAGCAAAGGTCCCGGCCGAGCGCACGGCGGCGGCGGGACGGCTGCTCGCGCATGCCCTGCAGGAAGTCACGGTCGGGCAGATGCAGGACGTGTCCGCCCCGCTCGGGCGCGACCTGCCGGCGCGCGAGGTGCTCGCCGTCCAGCAGATGAAGACTGGCGGCTACAGCTTCGAATTGCCCCTGCGACTCGGCGCGGTGCTCGCCGGCGGAGGCGAGCCGGTGCTCGGGGCGCTGGAGCGCTTCGCGCGCCCGCTCGGCCAGGCGTTCCAGATCGCCGACGACCTGTTGGGCACCTTCGGCGCGCCCGAGGTGACCGGCAAGCCCAACGCGAGCGACCTGCGCGAGGGCAAGCGCACGCTGCTGATCGCGCGCGCGTTCGAGGCGGCCGACCCGGCCGATGCGGCGGTCCTGCGCGCCGGCCTGGGGAAACCAGACCTGGGCGACGCCGAGGCGGACGCGCTCCGCGAGGTGCTGGTGCGCACCGGCGCCGCGCAGTCGTGCCGGGAGGAGGCGGAGCGGCTCTGCGCCGAAGCGCTGCGCGCGCTCGACGCGGCTCCCTTCGCTCCGCGCGCCAAGCAGGCGCTGCGGGACATCGCCGTGTACACCGTCCGACGCGCCGCGTAGGCCGGTCGGACCCGCGAAGCGCTGGACGACTGACCCGCTCCACAAATCGCGTCGAATCAGGTAAATTAAAACGTAGCTTGTGATCTGGGGGGGACGTAGGTGACGAAAGCAGTCCGCCGCGTCTCGCGCCGGAGGGCGCGGTGAAGCCGACGTTGCCCTTGAAGCCGGACGACACCATCCGGGACGCTTCCGGGATGGTGGACGCGGACCGGCTGGGGTCGGAGGGCCGCTGGCTCGACGTTCCCCGCCTCGCCCAGTACAACGGCCAGACCCAGAGCTGGCTGTGGTGTGGCCGCGCCGCGGCGGCCATGGCCTATGCCTACTACTGCAAGGCGCAGGGCAAGACCTCCGAGTACGTGGGCCACAAGGCTGGCGAGCCCGGGCCGGGCGCGAACGGAAAGCTGAAGGACAACCTGCGGTTCATGGGGGGCGCGCACGCGGACGCCATCGCCGGGATCACCGAGACCGGCCGCTGCGCGCCGGCCCAGATCTTCAAGCTCGCCGGCTGGAAGCACACCGAAGGCTACCTCCAGCGCACCGCGCAGGAGGCAATCGAGACCGACCCGGCCAGCGTGGAGAAGCGCTTCGCTCCGCTGCTGGACGCGATCCGGAGCAACAACCCGGTGGTGCTGTACACGCGCCTGTCGACCAGCAAGAACGGCGGCCACATCGTCTGCGTCTCCGGGTTCAAGAAGCTGAAAGGCGAGCTGTGGCTGCGCATCAACGATCCCACCAGCCCGCACGAGGACCTGCTGGGACAGGGCAACTTCAGGAAGGTGCAGCGGAACGAGAGCTCGTTCTCCGAGTACTGGGTGCGCGCCGCGCGGTTGCTCGACCCGCATCCGAAAAAGCCCGGGAAGCGGCTCCTCAGCTACATGGAGCACGACAAGATCGGGCGCTACCTGGTGGTATCCGATCAGACGGTGAAGGACGACGCCGAGGTCGTCCACCTGCTCGACGCGGCGCCCCAGCCCAAGGCGGAAAAGGGGGCGAAGCCGCCGCCGGCGCCGCCGGCCTCGGGCGGGCTCGCGCTGCCGTTCGAGGTGAACCGCTCCGCAGCCGTGTCCTCCGAATCTCTCGTCGCGCTCTACCATTCCTCGGAGCGAGGCGCGGGAGGGTACTTCCCGCTGGCGGACAGCGCCTCGTTCCACTGCGGCGCGCATTTCCTGGTCGACCACCGCACGAAGATCCGAGCCATCGCGCGCGGCGAGGTGGTGGCCGCCCGCATCTCGGTCGAGCCGGGCGAGCATCCCTGGGGCGACACCGGATTCGTCCTGCTGCGGCATCCGATCGAGGGCGGGAAGAGCCTTTACAGCCTCGTCCTGCACCTCGAGCGCGAGCCGCTCCATCCCGATCGCGCCTCGGGCTGGCTCCGCCGCCTCTTGATCGCGGCGATGGGCGGCGGCGGGGCCCACAAACCCAAGTGGCGCGTGACCGAAGAGGTCGCCACCTGGAAGGATGCCGACAAGGGCCGCTTCTCCCCGGTCAACGCCGATCCGAAGACCACGGTCAAGCCGGGCGTGTACGAGGAGAAGGACCGCCTCTCCGAGGACCACGCGCTGTACGTGAAGCTGGACGGCGGGTGGATCCGCGCCTCCCTGCAGGACGGAGACGGCGCGGCGCGCGAGCTGTCTCCCTGGGCCGACTTCGACCTCGAGGTCGCGGCGCGGAACAGCGCCGCGGTCAAGGCCCTGCGAGACGGCAAGGTGGCGGTGCTCGACGCCGACAAGCAGGACGGCAAGCATCGCTGGACGGTCGAATCGGGCGAGGTGGTGGGCATCGCCGGCACCTACCTGGGGATGCCGCAGTTCCACTGGTCGGTGTTCTCCAAGGACCCGGTGCTGCCGACCGGTTCCCTGCCGAAGGCGGAGTACGGCGCGAAGGACGAGGTGAAGCTCGCGAGCCTCGACCTCACCGCGAACCAGGCCGGCACGCACGAGCAGACCCAGCAACTCCTGCAGGCGCTCGATCCGGACAAGCAGCACCTGGCCAAGGTGCCGCAGGGCATCCTCGCTGCGGGGGACCTCACCTCGTTCTACCGGACGCCGACCAATTGCTGGCGCTCGCGCTACCAGGCGGCGAAGGGTCTCTGCGAGTTCAAGCTGGACGTCGACAAGATGGTCGCGCTCGAGCGGTACAAGTCGCACACCGAGGCCGAACGGAACGAATTCAAGAAGAACGTGAAGCCGTTCCTGTTCTGGGGCGAGCTCGCCTCCGCCGACGACTTCCCCGCGGACGGCGTCGCCGTCTTCGTGCACCCGATCACCGCGCTCCGCCTGATGGCGCACGTCGGGCTGGCGCAGGACAAGGACGATCCGCCGGCGGGAGCCGAGGAGCCGGCGCTGCGGCCGCAGGACGATGTGGTCCTGTTGCTGCGGGACTCGAAAGGCCCGCTCGCCGAGGTGGAGGTCACGGTCAAGGCGGACGGCCAGGAGGTCCTCAAGGACCGCACCGACGCGGAGGGCCAGCTCCTGGTTCCGTTCGGGAAGGTGACCGGGAAGGACATCGAGATCTCCGTCGCAGAGGATGCGGTGGGCGAGAAGGGGGAGCTGGTCGCGGTGCTCAACGAGTCCGGCGCGGCGCCCACGCTGATGCCGGGCACGGCGCCGGGAGATCAGGCATTCAACGGGACCGACCTGTTGCCCGAGGCGCGGCTCGGCCTGGCGATGCGGGTCCGGCAGGGCCAGTCGCCCGAGATCTTCCAGGAGTGGAACGAGCGCGGCTTCAAGCTGCAGAACCGCATGCGCGCGCTCGAGCCGGGGACCCGCCTGACGGTCGAGCGCATCGTCTACCGCAGGGAAGACGGCTCGCTGGAGGCCATCCAGACGCACGTGGGCGGCGAGCTCGCGTACCTGTGGTCCATCTGGGACGGCGAGCACAACCTGGAGGCCGATCCCGGAGCGGCGGGAGCGGCGGACGGGCAGCAGGGACCTTCCGTGCAGGCGTCCTGGTCCGCGCGGGTCGCGCACCTCAACGATCACCCCGTCTTCGCCGGACGGGTGGTGGGCATCGACGATGGGGCGGAGCTCGACGTCCGCTTCTTCGCCATCCTCTCCACCGGGGCGCCCGAGCACGACGTCGAGCTGCACCACGAGAAGGTCAAGGTCGCCAAGGGTGGATTCTCGGTGGCCTTCGACCCGCACCAGCTCGTCTCCGACCACGACCTGCTCAACACCACCCGGCCCGTGTACGCCAAGGTGAAGTCGGGCGACCGCGAGTTCTCGCTGCGCGATCAGGCCATCGCCGTCTACCCGGAAGGGCGCATCCAGGACGCGCCCCCGGCCCCTCCGGAGGAAGTGCCCGAGGGCGCGCAGGTCGTCTTCGCGTACACGGAGATCGACCGGGGCGGCAGCATCGACCGGCATCGCACCAAGGACGGCAAGGAGCCGCAGACGCGCAAGGTGGCGCAGCTGTCGGGCGAGGTGACGCGGCGGGTCTTCTCGGACGGCGGCGACGAGATGTACGTCGGCGGCATCGTGCGGGAGATGCACCTCGCCACCGAGGCCCAGGAGCACCTGACCGCGGCCCAGGCGCTCGAGCAGCAGAAGGCCGCGCTGCTGGCGATCCACCCGGACGCTCCGGTCAAGGAACTGTTCGCCAAGCCCGAGGAGGCGTTCTTCCGGGACAACGGCATGACCGTCGGCGTGTGCGCGCAGGACTGCAAGAAGGCTGTCTGCGAGGCGGGCAAGAAGACCGGTTGCACGGAGGAGATCCGGACCGCGAACCTGCGTTCCTGCCAGAACGTGAAGCCCGACCCGAGCGTCGCCACAGACAAGGGCCGGAACCTGTGCCGGACGGCGGTGCCGGAGCCCGCCAAGCTCCCCATCGTCGCGGTGCACTGCTACTCGGCGCTGGGCGTCTGCCACGGCGTGCGGCACGACAAGTCGAAGTGCTTCCTGCAGACGGTGGTCCGGGGGAAGGACAACGAGGAGCGCGAGCGGTGGTACGTCTCGCTGACCATGCGCGCCAAGTCGGGAGACCAGACCGTCTACCCGTACCACGGCGGCCACTCCGGAGCGCCCTCGGCGGTCGCGCGCGGGGTGAACCTGCGGGTGGTGGTGATGAACCCGCAGAATGGGAACGCGGTGGTCTGCTCGATGGAGGACTACGGGCCGAGCGGCAACACCAGGGACGGCAACGACGCCGTTCCCGAGGCGCAGGTCGACCGCGACGCGCTGGTCGGCTGGGGCCACGTCTGCGGCATGTCGTACGAGGCGCATTGGAAGCTCGACTTCAAGGGCCGCCACGGCGACCACGTCGCGCTGCTGGCGTTCGTGCCGGCCGGAACCCCCCTGGGCCCGCTGGCGCCGGGCGCGGTGATCAAGCTCCGGAAGCGGGCGACCTACGCCCAGATCATGGGCCTCGAGCCCGTCCCCGCGAAGGCCGTATCATGAACCTGCAGCTCCAGGTGGTGAACGATCGCTGGGCCCGCCGCGCCGCCTCCACCGGCACGTTGGACGACGGCGACGAGTTCAGCTACGTGCCCGAGCAGTGGGAGCTCCCGGGCGAGTCCCCGCTCACCGTGCGCTTCTGCACGCGCAAGGGCCACCCGATGAGCAGCTTCTGCCACATGCAGGAGACGCCCAAGCGGGCGGTGGTCCTGCACCACACCTCGGGGCTGGGCCACCTGGGCACGCTGATGGGAAACCGCGGGTTCATCAGCATCCACTTCATGATCGGGCGCGACGGGAACGTCTACCGGTTCGTGGACACGGAGTACAAGGTGAACCACGCGCCGCCCTTCAGCACCGAGACCGTCGGCATCGAGGTCGACAACATCGGCAAGCTCTTTCTCAAGGACGGCATCCTCCGCGGCGAAGCCGGCACGCCGTACTGCAAGGTCGAGGACAAGGAGGCGTACGTCGAGAAGCAGTGGCGCTCGAAGAACGAGAAGTACTGGGCCACCTGGACCGAGGCCCAATACGTGGGCGTCGGGAAGCTGCTCAAGGCGATCTGTCACAAGCACCACATCCCGAAGATGATCCTGCCCGAGGAGCATCGGTTCGAGGCCTTCGACGAGCACCGGGACATCCCGCGCTTCCGCGGGATCTGCCACCACGTGAACATCAACTACGGGAACCGCGACGACCTGGGACCGTACGTCGACTGGGACAAGATCATCCGGTACGCGGCCCTTTCCGTCGGTGACTGCTTCAACAATCCCGCGGAGGGCGTTCCGCAGCCGAAGAAACCGGCCAAGAAGCCCGAGAAGAAGCCGGCTTCGCCGGGAAAGAAGGAGCCCTCGAAGAAGAGCGCGCCGTCCGCTCCGCTCCCCGTGCGCGCCGAGCCTCCGCCGGAGGCGCTGCCCCCGCCGGTCCAGGTCGACGCGCACACGGTGCGGGTGCGCGTCGGTTCGCGGCCCGGGCGGATCGCGCTGTCCGTGCGCAAGCCTGGCGAGCC
Organism: Myxococcales bacterium; assembly: GCA_036393835.1. Lineage (GTDB taxonomy): Bacteria > Myxococcota > Myxococcia > Myxococcales > 40CM-4-68-19 > VBKO01. The sequence continues at coordinate 10,007 of DASWGI010000042.1, forward strand.
GATCCCGACCAGCCCCGCGACCTCGGAGCCGTCCTCGCCGTCGGCCGACGGGAAGCGCGACGAGTTCCTGCGGGCGGCGACGTCCTTCCTGGGCATCCCATACAAGGCGGGAAGCGCGAAGCCCGACCAGGGGCTGGACGGGCCCGGGCTGATCGGACTGTCCCTGAAGCGGGTCGGCGCGTTCAAGGCCGAGGACGAGGTGACGGCGGCGATCCTCGCCGGCCTCTACCCGCCCTCCGGCTCGGACCCGAGCAGTCCCCCGCCCGGGATCCTTCCCGGGGACCTGGCCTGGTTTGGCGCCGGCGACCACGACCGCGCCAGCACGCAGCACCCGATGATCTGGCTGGGCGGCGGGCGGCTCCTGGGACCGATGCCCGAGGGAGGCAAGGACCACGGAGCGGTGCAGATCGTCCGCGTCGAGGACGTGCCCGACCACTTCGCGGGCTGGTCGCTCCTCGACGATCTGGGAAAGCGGACCGAGCACACGGAGCACCCCGGCGATCCGCCGCCGGCGGGGACGCAGCTCACCGCGGCGCTCCTGCCGTCCGATCCCGCCGAGCGCTACGAGGTGCTCAAGAAGGTCGTCGCCGACCGGGGCGGGCAGTGGAAGGACGGCAAGGGCGAGGTCAACCTGGTCGGCGTCCAGGACCTGCAGGACCTCTGCTACCGGTCGCCGAAGCGCGCCGGATGGAACGACACGCTCTTCGCCTGTCTCGTGGACCAGGACGGGAACAAGCTCTCGCTCGAGCTGCGCGCCTCGCTCAACCCGGGACACGACGACGACCCGAAGGGCGCCTGGAACCTCTGCAACGGCAGCTACACCTTCAAGCTGAAGGAGGGCCAGGGCGGAAGCAAGCTGCTCGTCCCGGAGGGGAAGGTTCGTGGCTGGTGCGACAAGCCGGGGCGCGGCGCCCCGCCGCCGCAGGAAGGACCGCCGCAACCCGGGGATGCGGTCTGCAGACCACGGCTGCGCATGCTTCCGCAATGGGACGGCCGCTGGGCCAAAAAGACGCTGCACGACACCAAATCCACCTGGCGGAATTCCGGCTGCCACCCGTGCTCCATCGCCGAGGTCCTGCGCTGGATCGCCGAGGACAACCCGGCCACGGCGGGCAAGTTCCAGTTCCCCACGGCGCCCGGCGCGAAGATTCCCGCCGACGAGTACCCCAGGCGCATGTGCGAGGCGTTCTGGCCCGACCTGGGCGGCGAGGTGCCGTCGGTCGATAAGAAATCGAAGGACCCGAAGGTCGACCACGACGCCCTCGGTGAGGCTGCCGAGCAGGCGCTGGGGATGCCCAAGGGCGCGCGCAAGCTTGCGCACAGGAACGTCGCCGCCGTGAAAAAGGCGTTGGCCAGAGGGCCTCTCGTCGTCTGCATGCCAGGGCACTTCGTCGTCATCCACGGCATCGTCGACGGCAAGCTCCTCATCGTCGATCCCGGGAACGTGCTCCTCAACCACTGGCAGCTCGAGGACGGCGGCGACGTTGAAATCGGACAGGGGATGCCGCGCAAGGACCAATGGGGGGTCGGAACGCCGCCGCCCCCCGAGATCGACAAGCGCGGCTATGTCCGGCTCGGCCTCGACCAGAAGATCAAGAAGAAGCCGCCCACGAAGGACAAGGAGGAGACCGACGAGGCGTTCCAGAAGCGCAAAGAGGCGTTCGATGCGCACAATGCGCCGATCAAGTTCCTCGAAGGCATCAGCCAGCCGGAGAGCTACTGGTGGGCAGGGGGCGGGTAGATGGCGGATCCGGACGACGGCCACAAGATCGTCGAGGGTGACGCGAGCGCGGTCCCGGTGCGGGTCGCGCCCGGGGACCCGTCGGACGCGCCGCGACGGCCGAGCAAGGGGACGCAGCTCGTCTGGGGCGGCGCCGATCCGTCCTCACCCTGGGGCCATCTGCAGTCGCTCATCGAGGCGGGCGGCGGATCGGTGCAGTACACGCTGCTCCATTCATCGGTGCTGGCGCAGCTGGCCCAGGGAAAGAAACCCAAACCGCCCCCACAGCAGCAGCAGAAGAAGCAGCAAGACCAGGACCCGGACCACGAGAAGCAGCACGAGAAGAACCTGTCGTACGAGGAGGGCTCGCACACCGGCGATACGCACGACCTCTTCGACGGCGGCCACGACTTCAAATACGACAACAAGGACAAGGACGCGCGCGTCTGGGCACACCCGGCGGCGGCCCTGGCGGGCGACGGCAAGGAAAAAGTCAAGGTGCCGCTCCTCGTCTTCCTGCACGGGACTAACACGCCCTCCCCCCATCCGCAGCTGCAGGACCATCCCGGGGAGCACATGTGGTCGTGCCATCTGGGCAGGCTGGCGGGGAAGCTGATCCACGACCTCAAGGTGCGGCCCCTTGCCATCGCGGCGCCGACTAGCGTGGCGGACAGCAGTGGGGCCTCGGTCTGGAAGGTGTTCGACCTGAGCACGTTCGTCCAGCGCGCCCTCGAGGAGCTGGATGGCGCCGGCGTGAAGGTCGATCTAGACGAAGTGATCGTCGCAGGGCACAGCGGCGCTGGCTGCCACGGACCGCCGACCAAGAAGTTCCCGGGCCCGCCGAGCGGGCTCTACAAGATAGCCTTGGAGGGCGCGGAGTTCACCGACGGGAAAGGGGGCAAGCACCTGCTCAAGGTTCTCGGCTTCGCCGACACGTGCGCGAACTCCGGTCTGGCGAAGTGGGGCAACGATCGGCTGAAGGAGAAGAAGAACGACAAGACCATCATCTACGCCATCCACAAGGGAACGGGAGGAGGCCAGGACGTGGACCCCGGGGGTCCCGCGGCGTTCGCGGCCGGCTTCGGCGCGACCGTGGCACGGCCCGAGGCGCTGACGGTCGAGAATGCCCACGAATTCGACGACACGCGTGACGACGGCAACCAGCCGCCGAAGCGCATCAGCCTCCACCTCCCCGAGAAGAAGCCCGGGAAGCACGAGAAGAACGACTGGGACACGACGATCTTCGCCCAGGAGAAGGAATGGGTCGCGGTCGGCGCGATCAAAGCCCCCTGGGACCATGGTAATGGCACCTCCCGACATTACGCCGTGACCATGGTCTGGACGTGGTACGCGCTGCAGCGGTTCTGGCCGCCCCGGGCGGAGGACAAGAAGATCCTGCAGCAGTACCAGCAGCAGCAGCAGCAACAATCCAAGCCGGACGAGCACGGAGAGACGGAGCGGAAGGAGCCGGAGCGGGGCCTGCCGGGGCCGGACTGGGACCAGGTGCCAGGCGGGCCGCCGTGCTGGCAGGCGCCCGGCGGCGTGCGTCCGAAGGCCAATCTGCCGCTGCAGTTCGCCGATCCGTCCACCGGGCGGTTCTGGCCGGTGCGCACGCGGAGCTCGTACGGCCGCGCCGTCGCGTTCATCGGCGAGAACGGGCACGGGTACGGAGGCGGCCCTGCGTCGGATGCCACGGGGCAACGGCATTTCCTCGCCGATCGCCGGGTCGACGACGAGCGCTGGTACAACGGCGGGGTCGATCTCTACGGCGATTTCGGCGAGACCGTCGTCGCCAGCGAGGAAGGCACGATCCTGCGCTTCGAGCCGCTCTACTCCGGCGTGCACAAGCTGCTCGTGCGTTGCACGAGCGGCCTGGTCGTGCACTACGGCGGAGTCGATCCCGGCTCGCTCGATTCCTTCGGCCTGAGGGTGGGCGACTTGGTCCGCTCCGGGCAGCCTGTCGCGCACGTCGGCCGGATGGACGGGGGACAGCCGATGCTGCACTTCGAGACATACATGGCCGGCACGAAGGACATCGCCGCCTGCCTGGGCGTGAACAGCGCCAGCTTTCTCGATCCGACCGAGTACCTCCTGAATCTCGCGGTGAGAGGGCTGTGATCGCGCTCCTCGCGGCGCTGCTGCTCGCCGCTCCGCCCGCGCTCACGCCGGAGCAGGAGCAGCAGATCCTCTCCGCCTTCGCGCCCGGCGACGCCCCGGCTGGGCTGAAGCTCCTGGCCTCGGTGCCCGACGGCAAGGCGACCGTCGTGTTCGCCTGCGGCACCGGAGGCAAGGCGCGGGCTTTGGTGGCGCGCTTCGAGGGGGGCACGCTGCGCGGCGATCCGGTCGAGGTCGGAGAGCCGATGCCGAGCTGCGGCACATTGACCTTGTCGCAGCCCTTCGGCGTGCGATCGCCGGGTGAGCCGATCCGGAGCACGGTGGTGGCGAGCTGGTCCGACGCCGGGAAGACCCTTCTGACGGCGGCCATCACCTCGGAGCCGCGCGTGCTCGCCTGGACCAGGGCGCAGGCTCCTCCCGGAGGTGCCGCGGTGGTTCCGCTCTCGCGCGGACGCGCCGCCACTGCGCTCTGCGTGCGTCAGCCCGACGGGGCCTGGGACACGATCTCCTGGCAGGAAGCGGTCGGTGGCTGGGAGTCGGGCGCGGGCCCGTGCAAGCCGCCGCGGAAATAAGAGACGTCGTCGCGTTCGGCGGGCGTTCCATGCAGACCCTGTCCACCGCCCGGGCGCGTGCGCCCTCAGGGATGAGACGGCGGCGCCGGCGGCTGCGCGGCGGGAGGCTGCTGCGGTGCCGGAGCCGGACCGACCGGTCCGGGCGGCTGCGGCGCCGTCCCTCTCTCGGGCGGTCCGGTCTGCGCGTCCGGCGCGCGCACGGTCCCCGAGGTCGGCCCCCTGGTGGCCGCCGGGGCCTGCGCCGTGCCGGCCCGCACCTCGAGCACGCCCGGCGCGGTGTGCAGGCGGACCTCGCCGAGCGCCAGGGCCTGGAGCGCATCGGCGGCGCCGCCGACGGGACCCACCACGACCACCGGCCATTGCCGGGGACGGATCCATTTCCTCGCCACGCGGGTCGCATCGCCCCGGGTGATCTTCTCGATCCGCCCGGCGACGGTCCGGTAGTGATCGCGCGGCAGCCCGTTGAAGACGGTGGTGGCGAGCGCGGACGCGACCGCGTCGTTCGTCTCCAGCGCCGCGGGCAGGCCGCGGACCAGCGTCTCCTTGGCCTTGGCCAGCTCGGGATCGGTGGGTCCTTCCGCGGCGAACCGCTCCAGCTCCTGCTCGTACTCGCGCACCGCCTCCGCCGTGTGCTGGGCGAGGATGCCGCCGGCGGCGAGGAAGGCCCCGTAGGAGCGGCTGAGCTGCACGTTGCTGAACACGCCGTAGCTGTACCCGTGCTGCTCGCGCAGGTTCATGTTCAGCCGGCTGGTGAAGAGCCCGCCCAGGACCTCGTTCGCGACCAGCATGGGCAGGCGGTCCGGGTGGCGGGCCTCGAACAGCCGCCCCACCACCCACACCTGCGACTGCGTGGTGCCCGGCTTGTCGACGGCGTCGATGAAGCGGTGGTCGAGAGGCGGGAACGGCGGAAGCGCGAGCTTCCGCAACCGCGCCTTCTTCCAGCCGGCGAGGCGCTGGTCGAGGAGCTTCACGATCTCGTCGGCGGTGACGTCGCCGGCCACGGAGATGAGCGCGTTGTTCGGGCGGTACCAGCTCTCCCGGAACCGGCGCAGGTCGTCGACGGTGATCGACTCCACGGTCTCCGGCGTGCCGCCCGCCGGCTGGCCCCAGGGATGCTTCTCGCCGTAGAGGAGCTTGGCCGCCTCGTCCGCCGCCAGCGCGCCCGGGCTCCCTTGCTTCTGCGCGAGCCCCGCGAGCTTCAGCTTGCGGATGCGGTCCACGTCGGCGGGCCGGAAGGCCGGGTTCTGCAGCACGTCTCCGAGCAGCTCGATCGACTTGGGCAGCGACTCCTTGAGCGTGTTCACCCGCACGCGGCTGGTCTCGTTGCCGGCGGCGGCGGCCAGCTCGATGGCCTGCTCGTCCAGCTCGGCGGCGAGCTGCGTGGTGGTGCGCGTCCTGGTGCCCTCGGTGACCATGCTGGCCACGAACCCGGCCAGCCCGGCCTTGCCCGGCGGCTCGCCGTTGACGCCGGTGGCGAAGAGGACGTCGATGGAGACGATGGGCACGGAGTGCAGCTCACTGACCAGCACGCGGGCGCCGTTCCGCAGCTTGCGCTCGACCGGCACCGGGGCCTCGAAGTGGAGCTGCCCCGGGAGCGGCGGCGGCTTCTCGGCCCGGAACGGAGCGTCGGGGGTTTCCTGCGCGGTGTAGAGCGGAGGACCCGACTGGGTGGTGGTCGGTTTCGAAGCGGTGGTCGGGTTCGAGGTCGTGGCCGCGGCCGCGGCGGAGCTCGCCGCCGGAGTCGAGGCCGGCGTGGGCTTCGGCTGCTCGTGCGAGCACGACGCGAGCGCGGCGAGGAGGAGCGCGGCAATCCGGGGGGTCGTCATGGCCGTGTCCTCAGGGGGCGCTCGCGGTGCGCTTGCCGGCCGGCACGGTGGTCAGCTCCAGGCGCCGGTCGTCCGGGAGGTATTTGCGCGCGAACGCTTGCACGGCCTGCGGCGTCACCGCCCGGTACCGGGCCAGATCGCGGGGGAGGTACCCGGGGTCGCCCAGCCACATCTCGTAGGTGTTGAGCAGATCCGCGCGCGCGCTGCCGCGCTCGATCGAGCGGATCTGGCCGGCGACGATCTTGAGCTTGGCGCGCTCGACTTCCTCCCGGCCGACGCCGCTCCGCTTCACCTCGTCGATCGACTGCTGCAAGAGATCGCGCAGCTCGTCGGGGGTGTGGCCGGGCCGGGCGGTGGCGCCGACCTGGATCCAGCCGCCCAGGCCCAGCACCGGGTTGCTCGCGTCGACGTTGCTCGCCACCTGCTTCTCGAGGATGAGCAGCTGGTAGAGGCGCGACGTCTTGCCACCGGCGAGCACCTCGCTGAGCACGTCTCCGGCGGGCTCGTCGTCGTCGAAAGGCTTGAGGCCGTTCCAGACCAGCTGGAACCGGGGCAGCTGCGCCAGCCGGTCCTGCAACGCCTCCTTCACCACCGAGGAGATGGGCGGCGCCTTGGCATCCGGTTTCTTCACCTCGGGGCCCCGGGGGATGTCGGCGAAGTACTTCTCGATCAGCCGCCTGGCGGTGGCGCCATCGAAATCGCCGACCAGCACCAGCGAAGCGTTGTTCGGCCCGTAGTAGCGGCGGAAGAAGTCGCGCACGTCGTCCAGCGAGGCGGACTGGATCTCCTGGATGTCGCCGATGACGCACTCGTAATAGGGGTGCGGCCGGGGATAGAGCAGGTCGCACAGGCGCTGCTGCGTGGGGCCGTAAGGCACGTTGTCGATGCGCTGATGCCGCTCGTTGGTCACCACGTCACGCTGGATCTTCAGCTTCTGCTCGTCGAGCGTGGGGAGGAGGAACCCCATGCGCTCGCTCTCCAGCCAGATGGCGGTGGGCAGCTCGTTGGAGGGGACGGTCTCGTAGTAGTTGGTGCGGTCGAAGCTGGTCGAGCCGTTCATGCCCGAGGCCCCGATCTGCTCGAGGATGGCGTCGGGGTCCTTCGCGTGCTTGGTGCCCGAGAACATCATGTGCTCGAACAGGTGGGCGAACCCGCTCCGGCCGGGCGTCTGGTTGGCGGCGCCGACGTGATACCAGACGTTCACCGAGATCTGCGGGAGGCGGTGGTCCTCGCTGAGGATGACCGTGAGCCCATTGGGCAGCCGGTACTTCTCGAACTTCAGCTCGGGATCTTTGGCGAAGGCCGGCAGCGCGCAAAGCGCGGCGGCGAAGACCAGGACACGGCGGAGCACGTGCGTCCTCCTTCCCGAGGGAACGGCTCTCCTACTCCCCACTCCCCCCCGGCGCAAGCTCGGACCGCACGTACACGGGCCGCCCGCCACCTCCCCCTCCAGCCAAGCCGTCAACGCAGGGGCGCCTCCGGCATTTCCGTTGGACAAAAAACGAACGCGGAGGCGCGGAGACGCGGAGGTTTTTTTCCAAAAGCGATTCTCCGCGCCTCAGCGCCTCCGCGTTGTTCTTCTAGCCCAGCATCGCGGAGAGCCAGGTGCGGGCGTCGGAGATTTCGGCGGGGATCACCATGTGGCCCATCGGGTATTCGCGGTAGGTCACGTCGGCGCCGAGCTGCCGGAGGAGGTCGCGGGTGGCGCGGCCGACCTCGACGGGGATCAACGGGTCGTGGAGCCCGTGCGCGACGAACGCCGGCAGGCCGCGCAGCGCGCCGGGCTCGGCCGGCTGCTGCCCCCGCGGCGGCACGCTAGAGAGGGCGAGCACGCCCGAGGTGAGGTCCGGGCGCGCCAGCGCGACCGACAGCGCCATCCCGGCGCCCTGGCTGAAGCCGCACAGCAGCGGACGCGGGCTGCGCCGGGCGATCTCCTCCACCGCCTCCAGCGCCAGCCGCGCGGCCTCCGCCACCTCGGCGGGATCGAAGGCGAACCCTTGCGGGGTCTGCTGCAGGTTGAACCAGGCGCGGCCGCCGAAGTCGAGCGCGATCGGCGCCTGCAGGCTGACGACGCGCAGGCGCGGGTCCAGCTCGTGCCCGACGGGCAACAGGTCGTGTTCGTCCGCGCCGAATCCGTGCAGCAGGACCAGGGTCCGGTCCAGCCCGGGTTGCTGGGGAGGGAGCTCCACCGTGCGAAGCTTCATGCGCGATCCACCGGCGCTGAGAACCAGGGAACGCCCCCGCCGTCAAGGGCCCGGCGCCTCAGGGGCTCGAGGGCGGTCCGTCGCGAAGGCGCTCGCACCGGTCGACCACCAGCTCCGAGCGGCGCGGTCGCCTTGATGGATTCTGAACGCTCCAGGCTGTCGTTCAGTACCGGTTCCGGTCTGCCTTCGCGCGCTCGTAGGCCGCGGGCGCGTCGGAGACGCGGCTCACCTCCAGCACGGACAGGACTTGCGACTTCCGGTCGATCGCGTACTTGAAGCGCCAGCCCTCCACGTCGACGAAGAGCGGGCTCTCGGTCATCGACGTCCAGAAAGCGCTCGAGGACGATACGGCGGAGAGGGTGTGACCGATCTCGCGCAAGCGGACCCGCAGACGGCCGAGCGTGGCCGCCGGCACGGATCCCACCGCGCATCGCAACTGGACGGGATATGGCACATGCCACACTAACGACGAGCGCGCGCCCAAGGCCCCGCACTCGCAGTGAAGTATCGAACAGCCGACGGAATCCACCGTGCGTTTACGGGTTCACATCGGCTGACCTGGCGCGGAGGCGGCGGTCAGGCGGGCGACGCCGCGGCTAGGGACAGGAGCGGCGACCCGGCGGGCACGGCGGAAGACGTGCTCCCGGCCGCGCGGGCCCGGGCTTCGGCGACGACCGACGCGACGACGCCGGCCAGCTCCGCCGGCTCGACCGGCTTCGGTACGTGCCTCTGGAACCCCGCGTCGAGGGCGCGGCGGTGATCGGCGCTGCTCGCGTACGCGGTCAGCGCCAGGGCCGGGAGCCGAGCCGTCTGCGGCAGCCCGCGCACGCGGCGGAGGAGCGCGTATCCGTCCTCGCCGGGAAGCCCGATGTCGCTCACCAAGACGTCGGGCGGCTGCCGGGAGATCAGCTCCAGCGCCTCGTCCGCCGATGCCGCCAAGATCACCTCGGCGCCGTAGTTGCCGAGCATGACGCGGACCAGCTCCCGCGCGTCCGCGTCGTCGTCCACCACCAGGACGCGCACGCCGGCCAGCGCAGTCGGCTCGACCTGCGGCACCGGCTCGGGGTGGGCGCCGTTCCCGTTGAGCGCCGCGGTCTCCTGCGGCTGCGGTTGCACCTGGCGCACCGGCAGCCGGACGGTGAACCGCGCGCCCTTCCCTTCGCCCTCGCTCTCCGCCCGGACCATGCCGCCGTGCACCTCGACCAGGTGGCGCACGATGGCGAGCCCCAGGCCCAGCCCTCCCTGCATGCGCGTGCTCGAGCTGTCGGCCTGGCGGAACCGGTCGAAGACGTGAGGCAGGAAATCGCGCGCGATCCCGACGCCGGTGTCGCTCACCGCGATCTCGACGTGGCCGTTCGAGCGGCGCAGCTCGACCACCACCCTGCCCCTGCCCGGGGTGAACTTGATGGCGTTGGAGAGCAGGTTCCAGACCACCTGCTGGAGGCGGTGCGGATCGCCGTGGAAGTCGCTCGCCTCGTCGCGCAGATCGAGGGCCAGCTCGACCTGCTTGGCCTCGGCCGCGGGCCGGACGGCGTCGATGGCGGCCAGGATGACGCCGCGGAGATCGATGTGGCGCACCTGGACGCGCAGCTTGCCCGCGATGATGCGCGAGACGTCGAGGATGTCCTCCACCAGCTGCGTCTGCGCCCGCGCGTTCCGTTCGATGGTCTCCAGCACCCGCTGGAGCTTCTCGTCGCCGTGCACCGCGCCGGTGCGGAGCATGCGGGTCCAGCCGAGGATCGCGTTGAGCGGCGTGCGCAGCTCGTGCGAGACGGTGGCGAGGAACTCGTCCTTCGAGCGGTTGGCCTCCTCGAGCTGCGCTCGGGCCTCCTGCTCGCGCAGGAGCAGCGCCGCGTACGCCTCCTCGACGCGCTTCTGGTGGTCGATGTCGGTCGCGGTGGCGATCCAGCCGACGATGGCGCCGTGCTCGTCGCGCTCGGCGACCACCCGGCACAGGTGCCAACGCAGCTCGCCGTCGTGGCGGCGCAGCCGCTGCTCGCGCTCCAGGCCTCGGCCGCCGCGGATCGCCGCCGTCCAGGCCGCCTGGACCGCGGGCAGCTCGTCCAGGGGGACGCCGCCGAAGAACGAGGGCCCCGCCTCGGGTCCGGCGTACTCCCGCCAGACGCGGTTGCAGTAATGGATCTCCCCGTCCCGCCGGGCCGCCCACACGCACTGCGGCATCGAGTCGGTGAGACCATGGAAGCGCACCTCGCTGCGGCGTTCCAGCTCGCGCAGCTCCTGCACGCGCAGCATCGCCGCCTGGCGCTTGATCAGCTCGCCGCGCCGCCAGAGGTCGACGAAGACGGAGACCTTGGTGCGCAGGATCTCGGGATCGAACGGCTTGAGCAGGTAGTCGACCGCGCCCTGCGAGTACCCCTTGAAGATGAACGAGGGATCCTTGGCGATCGCCGTGAGGAAGATGATCGGGGTCGATCGGTTCCGCTCCCGCTGCTTGATCACCGCGGCGGTCTCGATGCCGTCCATCCCGGGCATCTGCACGTCCATGAGGATGAGCGCGAACTCTCCCTCGAGGAGCTGGCGGAGCGCGTCCTCCCCGGAGGTGACGCCCACCAGCTCCTCACCCAGCGGCGCCAGGATCGCTTCCAGCGCCAGCAAGTTCGGCTGGTGGTCGTCGACCATCAGGATGCGCGCGCGCAGTCCCGGGTCGGCCGCCGGACGCGGCTGGGCAGGCGAGGGCTTGGTGCGCTGGACCGCCATCGAAGGAAGCTGATGCTCCGTTTTCAGCGCGCCCACAGCCGGATGAGCTGCAGGAGCTTGTCCGTATCGACCGGCTTGGGAAGGTAGTCCGACGCGCCCGCGACGATGCACTTGTCCCGATCCTCCTTGAGGGCCTTGGCGGTGATGGCGATGATCGGCAGCGCCTTGTAGGCCGGGTCCTTGCGGATCGCCTTCATGGTCTCGTAGCCGTCCATCTCCGGCATCATGACGTCCAACAGCACCAGGTCCACGTCGGGGTTGCGCTCCAGGGCGGCGATGCCGTCCTTGCCGTTCTCCGCGTAGAGCACCTCGAGCCCGTGGCTCTCGAGCACGCTGGTGAGCGCGAAGATGTTGCGCACGTCGTCGTCGACCACCAGCACCTTCTTGCCGGCGAGCGACTCTTCCTCCGCCCGCGATTGCTGCAGGATCTGGCGGGTCCGCTCGGGCACCTTCTCGTCGATCCGGTGCAGGAAGATGGCCGTGTCGCTGAGCAGCTTCTCCGGCGAGGCGGCGCCCGACTTGAGGATGACCGACTCGGCGAACTTCTTCAGCCGCAGCTCCTCCTTCTTGGACAGCTCCTTGCCGGTGTACACGATCACCGGCAGGTCGCGGAAGCGCGGCTGCGTCTTGATCTGCTCGAGCAGCTTGGTGCCGTCGACGTCGCCCAGCATCAGGTCGAGCACCACGCACTCGAACTCGCCCGATTCCAGCTCCTGCAGCGCCGCCTCGCCGGTGGAGACCACGGTGACGGCCACGTCGTCGCCCTCGCCCACCAGCTCGTTGATGCTCTTGGCGTGATTGGCGTCGTCCTCGATGAGGAGGAGCCGCTTCACCTTCTTGTCCAGGAAGGTCTGGATGTGGGTGAACGCGCCCTCCAGCGCGTCCTTGCTGACCGGCTTCTCCAGGTAGGCGAACGCTCCCATCGCGGCGCCCTTCTTGCTCTTCTCCACGATGGAGATGACGTGCACCGGGATGTGCCGGGTCCGGGGGTTGCGCTTCAGGCGATCGAGGATGCTCCAGCCGTCCACCACCGGCAGCTGGATGTCCAGGGTGATGGCGGTCGGCTGCAGCTCGTTCGCCAGCGCGAGGCCGGTGTCGCCGCGCGTCGCCACCACCGCCTTGAAGCCCCTCTCGCGCGCCATGCCCACCATGAGGCGGGCGAACTTCACGTCGTCCTCGATGATGAGGAGCACGCGGTCGCCTTCGCGCAGGTGCTCGCGGTCGTCGTCGACCGGCTTCGGCGCGAGCGCCTCGGGCTGCACCGCCGGTGTGGGCACCAGCGCGTCCAACGGGCGCCCAGGCGCCGGCGAGCGCGGCTGGTCGAGGCGCCGCGGCGGGAGCTGCTCGGGGGCCGCCGCCTCTTCCTCGCCGGCGCCCTCCTCCGGACCCAGATAGCGGTCCGGCAGGAAGATGGTGAACGAGGATCCCTGGCCGGGCTCGCTCTGCACGTGGATCTCTCCGCCCAGCAGGCGGGTGATCTCGCGGCTGATGGAGAGGCCCAGGCCGGTGCCGCCGTACTTGCGGCCGGTGGTCCCGTCCGCCTGCTGGAAGGCCTCGAAGATGATCTTCTGCTTGTTGCGCGGGATGCCGATGCCGGTGTCGATCGCCGAGAAGGCGATCACCCCCCCGGCGCGGTGGAGCGCGTCGTTGTCCAGCCCGCGGCGGTCCTGCACGGCGTGGATGCGCAGTTGCACGCTGCCCTGCTCGGTGAACTTGAAGGCGTTGGCGAGCAGGTTCTTGAGGACCTGTTGCAGGCGCTGTGGATCGGTGCGCACGTGGGTCGGCAGCGAGCCGTCCAGCTCGACGGAGAACTCGAGGTTTTTCTGCTCCGCCACCGGGCGGAAGTTGCGGTCGACGAACTCCTTGAGATCGACCAGCGCGATGTCGCGCGGCTCGATCTGCATCTTGCCGGCCTCCACCCTGGAGAGGTCGAGGATCTCGTTGATCAGGGAAAGCAGGTCGCCGCCCGAGGCGTAGATGGTCTTGGCGTACTCCACCTGCTTCTCGGAGAGGTTCGACTCCTTGTTGTCGGCCAGCAGCTTGGCGAGGATGAGCAGCGAATTGAGCGGCGTGCGCAGCTCGTGGCTCATGTTGGCGAGGAACTCGCTCTTGTACGTGGAGATGAGCTGCAGCTGTTCCGCCTTCTCCTCCAGCGAGGCGCGGGCCATCTCCACCTCGCGGTTCTTGATCTCGATGCTCTGGTTCTGCTCCTCGAGCTGCTTGGCCTTCTCCTCCAGCTCCACCGCCTGCTTCTCCAGCGCGGCGTTGGTGCGCTTGAGCTCCTCCTGCTGGACGGTCAGCTCCTGCGACTGGCTCTGCAGCTCCTGGGTGAGGCCCTGCGACTGCTGGAGCAGTTGCTCGGTGCGCATGTTGGCGCCGATCATGTTCAGCACCACGCCGATCGACTCGGTGAGCTGGTCGAGGAAGATCTGGTGGATGGCGCTGAATGTGTTGAACGACGCCAGCTCGATCACTGCCTTCACCTCGCCCTCGAAGAGCACCGGCAGGACGATGATGTTGAGCGGCGGCGACTCGCCCAGCCCCGAGCTGATCTGGATGTAGTCGGCCGGGACCTTGGTGAGCAGGATGGTCTTCTTCTCCAGCGCGCACTGCCCGACCAGGCCCTCGCCCGGGCGGAAGCGGTTGGAGACGCTCTTGCGCTCCTTGTAGGCGTAGGTGGCGACGAGCTTCAGGATCGGGCCCTCGCTCTCCTGGTCCATCATGAAGAACGCGCCGTGGTGCGCGGACACCAGCGGCGTCAGCTGGCTCATGATCAGCCGGGACACGGTGTCCAGGTTCTTCTGCCCCTGCATCATCGAGCTGAACTTGGCCAGGTTCGTCTTGAGCCAGTCCTGCTCCTGGTTCTTCTGCGTGGTCTCACGCAGGTTGACGATCATCTGGTTGATGTTGTCCTTGAGCTTCGCCACCTCGCCTTCCGCCCCGACCGTGATGCTGCGGGTCAGGTCGCCCTTGGTCACCGCGGTGGCGACCTCGCTGATGGCGCGGATCTGCGTGGTCAGCGAGGCGGCCAGCTGGTTGACGTTGTCGGTGAGCTGCCGCCAGGTGCCGGTCGCGTTGGGGACCTTGGCCTGGCCGCCCAGCTTGCCCTCGATGCCCACCTCGCGCGCCACGGTGGAGACCTGGTCCGCGAAGGTGCCGAGCGTGTCGGTCATGTTGTTGATGGTCTCGGCGAGCGCCGCCACTTCGCCCTTCGCGTCGACCAGGAGCTTCTGGGTGAGGTCGCCATTCGCGACGGCGGTCACCACGCGCGAGATGCCGCGCACCTGGGTGGTCAGGTTGCGCGCCATGAAGTTCACGTTGTCGGTCAGGTTCTTCCACACGCCGGCGACGCCGGGCACGTCGGCCTGGCCGCCTAGCTTGCCCTCCGTGCCCACCTCGCGGGCCACGCGGGTCACTTCCGAGGCGAAGGAGTTCAGCTGATCGACCATCACGTTGATGGTGTTCTTCAGCTCCAGGATCTCGCCCTTCACGTCGACGGTGATCTTCTTGGACAGGTCGCCGTTCGCGACCGCGGTGGTGACCAGCGCGATGTTGCGCACCTGGCCGGTCAGGTTGGCGGCCATGAAGTTCACGTTGTCGGTGAGGTCCTTCCAGACCCCGCTGACCCCGCGCACGTCGGCCTGCCCGCCCAGGCGTCCCTCGGTGCCCACCTCGCGCGCGACGCGGGTCACTTCCGAGGCGAAGCTGCGCAGCTGGTCCACCATGGTGTTGATGGTGTCCTTGAGCGCCAGGATCTCGCCCCGCGCCTCGACCGAGATCTTCTGCGACAGGTCTCCGTTGGCCACCGCGGTGGTGACCTTGGCGATGTTGCGCACCTGGTCGGTCAGGTTCCCCGCCAGCACGTTCACGTTGTCGGTCAGGTCCTCCCACACGCCGGCGACCCCGGGCACCTCGGCCTGGGCGCCCAGCTTGCCCTCGGTGCCGACCTGCTTGGCCACGCGGGTCACTTCCGAGGCGAAGCTGCGCAGCTGGTCCACCATCGTGTTGATGGTGTTCTTGAGCGCCAGCACCTCGCCGCGCACGTCGACGGTGATCTTCTGCGAGAGATCGCCGTTGGCGACCGCGGTGGTGACCTTGGCGATGTTGCGCACCTGGTCGGTGAGGTTCCCGGCCAGGATGTTCACGTTGTCGGTCAGGTCCTTCCAGGTGCCCGACACGCCCTTCACGTCGGCCTGGCCGCCCAGCTTGCCGTCGGTGCCGACCTCCTTCGCGACGCGCGTCACCTCGCCGGCGAAGGAGCGGAGCTGATCGACCATGGTGTTGATGGTGTTCTTCAACTCCTGCACCTCGCCCTTCGCGTCGACGGTGATCTTGCGGGAGAGGTCGCCGTTGGCGACGGCCGTGGTCACCTCGGCGATGTTGCGCACCTGGGCGGTCAGGTTGTTCGCCAGGAGGTTCACGTTGTCGGTCAGGTCCTTCCAGGTGCCCGCCACTCCCGGCACCTCGGCCTGGGCGCCCAGCTTGCCCTCCACCCCGACCGTGCGCGCCACGCTGGTGACCTGCTGGGCGAAGATCGACAGCGTCTTGGTCATGTTGTTGAGCGTCTCGCCCAGCGCGGCGATCTCGCCCTTCGCGTTCACCTGCAGCTTCTCGCTGAGATCGCCGTCAGCGACGGCGGTCACGACCTTCACGATCCCGCGCACTTGGGTGGTGAGGTTGGAGGCCATGAAGTTCACGTTGTCGGTCAGGTCCTTCCACACCCCCGACACGCCCTTCACGTCGGCCTGGCCGCCCAGCTTCCCCTCGGTGCCCACTTCCTTGGCGACTCGGGTCACCTCGGCGCCGAAGCTGTTCAGCTGATCCACCATCGTGTTGACGGTGTCCTTGAGCTGCAGGATCTCGCCCCGCGCGTCGACGGTGATCTTCTTCGACAGGTCGCCGCGGGCGACCGCGGTGGTGACCTCGGCGATGTTGCGCACCTGGGCGGTGAGGTTGTTCGCTAATAGATTTACGTTGTCGGTCAGGTCCTTCCAGGTGCCCGCCACTCCCGGCACCTCGGCCTGCGCGCCCAGCTTCCCCTCCACGCCCACCGTGCGGGCCACGTCGGTGACCTGCTCGGCGAAGACGCCCAGCTGGTCGACCATCGTGTTGATGGTGCTCTTCAGCTCCAGCATCTCCCCCTTCACGTCGACGGTGATCTTCTGCGAGAGGTCGCCGTTGGCGACCGCGGTGGTGACCTTGGCGATGTTGCGCACCTGCCCGGTCAGGTTGGAGGCCATGAAGTTCACGTTGTCGGTGAGGTCCTTCCAGACACCCGACACGCCTTCCACCTCTGCCTGACCGCCCAGCCGGCCCTCGGTCCCCACCTCGCGCGCGACGCGCGTCACTTCGCCGGCGAAGGCGTTCAGCTGATCGACCATGGTGTTGATGGTGTTCTTCAGCTCCAGCACCTCGCCCTTGGCGTCGACGGTGATCTTCCGCGACAGATCGCCCTTGGCGACCGAAGTGGTCACGTCCGCGATGTTGCGCACCTGCGCGGTGAGGTTGTTGGCGAGCAGGTTGACGTTGTCGGTGAGGTCCTTCCAGGTGCCGGCCACCCCGGGCACCTCGGCCTGCGCTCCCAGCTTGCCCTCCACGCCCACCGTCCGGGCCACGCTGGTGACCTGCTGCGCGAAGATCGACAGCGTCTTGGTCATGTTGTTGAGCGTCTCGCCCAGCGCGGCGATCTCGCCTTTCGCGTTCACCTGCAGGGCCTGGCCCAGGTCGCCGTTCGCCACCGCGGTGACCACCTTCACGATGCCGCGCACCTGGGTGGTCAGGTTCGAGGCCATGAAGTTCACGTTGTCGGTCAGGTCCTTCCACACGCCCGACACGCCCTTCACGTCGGCCTGGCCGCCCAGCTTCCCTTCGGTGCCGACCTCGCGCGCCACGCGCGTGACCTCGCCGGCGAAGGAGTTCAGCTGATCGACCATCGTGTTGATGGTCTCCTTGAGCTGGAGGATCTCGCCCTTCGCGTCGACGGTGATCTTCTTCGACAGGTCGCCGCGGGCGACGGCGGTGGAGACCTCGGCGATGTTGCGCACTTGCGAGGTCAGGTTCGAGGCCATGCGGTTGACGTTGTCGGTCAGGTCCCGCCACGTGCCGGAAGCCTCGGGCACCCCGGCCTGGCCGCCCAGCTTGCCGTCGGTGCCGACCTCCTTGGCGACGCGGGTCACTTCCGCCGCGAAGCTGGAGAGCTGGTCGACCATGGAGTTCACGGTGGTGCCGATGCGGAGGAACTCTCCCTTGACCGGCTGGCCCTCGATCTCCAGCGCCATCTTCTGGGTCAGGTCGCCCTCCGCGACCGCGATCAGCACGCGGGCGACCTCGGTGGTGGGCTGCACCAGGTCGCCGATCAGCGCGTTGATGGAGCTGACGCTGGTCGCCCAGCCGCCCGTGACGTCGCCGAGCGACGCGCGCTCGGTCATGCGTCCCTCGCGGCCGACCACCTTCTCCAGGCGCACGATCTCGTTGGTGAGCGCCTCGTTGCGCGAGAGCACCGAGTTGAACGCCCTCGCGATGTCGGGCATCACACCCGAGCCGCGCGTGAAGGGAAGGCGGACGGCGAAGTCTCCTTCCCGCGCGGCCTGCAGGGCCTCGAGAAGCTCGCGCAGCCGCTGGTCGTCGCCGGGGCCTTGGCCGTTCTGACCGTCGCCGTTGCGGGGAAGGCGCTTGCGCCGTCCCTCACCGCCCTGGCCGCCCTGGCCGCCCGTCGGATCGTGCGTTTCGCCCACGGTCTGCTCCTTGCTTTGGCTTGCGATGCGGGGTTCGCGGCAGGCTCTCAGTCCCCAGAGGGGACCGCCTCTTCCGCTCGGAACCCCTGTGAACCACCGGACGGGAAAAATCCGACCAAGCGGCCGAAATGCCGGACTCTGGACACTCGGCCTGGACCCGCCTCCTCAGCGGCTGTCTGTAGCGCAACCGCCCACCGGCGCGTACGCATTTTCGATCAAATTTGCAAGCGGTTATCGAACCGCCGCGCCGCCCGGCCCGCGGGAGGTCCTGCGCCCGGATGCACGAGCCACCGCCGGGCGGCCGGCCGCCCGTCCTGCGGTCTGGCACGTACGCCGCGAGTCTGCTATGCGCTCGGCCGCAGGAGGACCCGTGACCGACAAGCCCAGCACCGTCGAGGAGGAGTACTTCGCGCGGGAGAACGCCGAGCGGATGCGCAAGCTCGCCGCCGAGCAGAAGGCCGCGCTCGCCTCCGCCCAGCGCGAGGAGCTGAAGAAGCTGCACTGGATGCGCTGTCCCAAGTGCGGGATGGAGCTCAAGGAAATCGCGTTCCGCGGCGTGCAGGTGGACCGCTGCTTCTCCTGCGGCGGCACGTTCCTGGACGCGGGCGAGCTGGAGAAGATCGCCGCGCCCGAGGGCGGCGCGATCGTCAAGTCGATGCTGCGGATCTTCGGAAAACCGTAGGCCGGCTCAGGCGTACCGCGACACGGCCCGATCGACGATCTCCCCGATCAGCTTCGGATAATCGCGGCCAGCCGCGGCCGCGGCCATGGCCAGCTCCGCCTCGGGCGCGAGCCACGGGTTCGGGTTGGCCTCGATCACGTAGATCTCGCCCTGGGGCGCGACGCGCAGGTCGATCCGGCCGTAGTCGCGCAGCCCGAGCGCGACGTACGCGGCGAGCGCCGTCTCCTGGATGCGCCGGCCCAGCTCCTCGGGGAGATCGTGGGCCACCGCCGAGCGCGTCGCGTCGTACGCCTCGGTCCCCTTCTCCCACTTCACCTCCTTGCCGGCGATGCGCGGCATGCCTTTCGGCAATTTCGACAAGTCCAGCTCCACCGGCGGCAGCGCCTCCGGCTTGTCGCTGCCCAGCAGACCTACGTAGATCTCGCGCCCCTCGATGAACTCCTCGATCAGCGCGGGGCTGTCGAAGTGCTCGTGGAGGAGCGCGATGCGCTCCGTCAGCTCCTTCATGCTCTGCACCACCGAGCCCGCGTCGATGCCTATCGACCCGTCCTCGGAGCCGGGCTTCACGATCAGCGGGAACTCCAGGTCTTCCATGTCGTCGAGCTTGCCCCGGTAGCTGGAGGCGAAGTTCGGCGTGCGGATGCCGTGGTAGGTGAAGACCTTCTTCGCCAGCGCCTTGTCCTGGGCGAGGAAGAGCGCCTGCGGCCCCGCGCCCGTGTAGGGGAGCGCGAGCAGGTCGAGGAAGGCGGCGACGTGCGCCTCCTTCGAGTCGTCGCCGGCGTAGGCCTCGGTCAGGTTGAAGACGAGATCCGCCTCGACGCGCGCCAGCTCCAGGAGCGACTGCTCGTCCTTGAGCTCGTGGAAGAAGGCGTCGTGGCCGTTCGCGCGGAGCGCGTCCAGCACCTCGTCGCGATCGAGCTTGGCGCGCCGCTCGCGCTTGCGGCCGCGGATCGGGGCGCTCTTCTCCCGCTTCCGGCGCCGCTCGCGCTCGGGCGGGCTCACGTTGTCGCTCGGCTCGTACAGCACGGCGATCTTGAGCTTTCCCGCCACGTCACCGCTCCTCGAACTTCCCGCGCTGAAGGTAGTTCATCGCCAGGGTCGTCGCGAGCACCGTCGCCTCGATCAGCTGCTGCGTCTCGCGTCCCGCGGCGACCTGCAAGTCCAGCTCGCGTGCGCGGCGCGCCATCTGCTCGACCAGCTTCTTCGCCAGCGACCGGCGGATCCCGGTCCAGTACGCGATCTTGTCGACCAGCGCCTTTCCGTGGGCGGAGAAGAGGGCTCCGGCGGGGGAGAAGCCGTCGCGCGCAGGGCCCGGGTCGAAGATGTCCTCCAGCTCGGCGTCGGGCACCAGGTCGGCGATGTTCGGCGCCTCGTCGGGAACGGTGCGCCGGTAGAACTCCTCGAGCCGCTCGGTCATCTGGTCGACCGGGAGCTCCGCCAGCGCCCTGGAGAGTGCGCGCTTCGGCTCGACGCGGGCCAGCTCGCGGGCCATGCGGTCGACGTACTCGAGCTTGCGCAGCGCCGGCCAGCCCGCGTACTTGCGGCGCCAGTTGGAGCGCGGCGTGAGCCACACGGCGAACGTCTCCGCGAAGTCCTCGTCCGGGTGCTTCTGCGCGTACCACCCGGCGATGTGGCGGACGTAGCGCCTGGAGAAAGGGACGGGCGCATACGACTCCACGTACGGGCGGTCGAAGGGCCCGAACAGCTCGATCCACTCCGGCGCGTCGTACAGCTCGTACGCGTAGTTGAAGGCGTGGCCCGCTTCGTGGCGCAGGTACATGAGGATCTCGCGCTCGTCCTCGAGGTCGTTCAGCGAGCGCTCGAGCGCCTGCAGCTTGGGATCGGCCAGGTAGAAGGGGATGCCGATGATCGGCTCGCGGTCGGGGCAGGCCCACTCGTCCGAGAGGTAGCAAGCCGGGCGGAACCGCTCGAGCCCTTTCGCCTCCAACTCGCGGTGGAGCTGCTGGACGTATTTCTCGACCGGCGAGCCGTCGAGCTTGAGCCCCAGCTCGCGGATCGGTTTGCCGAGCAGCTCTCGCGCCTCGGGCGGGGTGTACTCGAACGGCTGCATGCGCCTCCACGGTAAGTCTGCGCCCCTCCCCCTCCCTGAGCAACACTACGTCAAAGAGAAGAACGCGGAGGCGCGGAGACGCGGAGGTTTTCGGGTTATTCAAACCAACCATTCTCAGCGCCTCCGCGCCTCCGCGTTCGCTGTTCGCCCTAGAATGGCTCACATGCGGGCATTCCTGCTGGTTGCAGCGCTGATCGCGGCGCAAGGGGTGGGGGCGGCGGAGAAGTGTGAGCTGGTGAAGAAGGGGTATGGGCCGGACGGGAAGGCGGCGGTGAAGTTCGAGACGGTGGTGGCGGGGCTGGAAGTGCCGTGGGGGATCGCGTTCCTTCCCGGAGGAGATGCGCTGGTCACGGAGCGGCCCGGGAGGCTGCGCCTGGTGCCGGCCCTCCCCAAGCGGAAGGCAGGCGACGCGACGAAGCTCCCGCTGGTGGCGACGATCGCCGTCGACTCCGACGAGGAAGGTGGGCTCCTCGGCATCGCGGTCCACCCCCGATTCGAGCAGAACCGGTTCTTCTACCTCTACATGACCGTGCGCGAGGGCGGGCGGAAGTCGAATCGCGTCGAGCGCTGGCGGCTCGCCGAGGACCTGGGTTCGGCGCGCTTCGACCGCCGCATCGTCGAGGACATCCCCTCGGCGGCCTACCACGACGGTGGGCGCATCCGGTTCGGCCCCGACGGGATGCTGTACGTGGGCACCGGCGACGGCCGCGAGCCGGATCGCTCGCAGGACCCGGGCAGCCTGGGAGGCAAGGTCCTGCGGCTCACGCCGGACGGCGAAGTGCCCCGGGACAACCCGGTCGCGGGGAACGCGCTCTACGTGCTGGGCGTGCGCAACACCCAGGGGTTCGACTGGAGCGGCGGCCGTTTCTACGTCACCGACCACGGCCCCTCCGGCGAGCTGCTGCGCCGCGGCCACGACGAGGTGAACCTCGCTTCACCCGGAGCGAACCTCGGGTGGCCGCGGATCTACGGGTGCGAGACGCACCCGGGCATGATCACGCCCTCGCTGACGTGGCAGACCGCCGTTCCTCCGGGCGGCGCTTCGTTCTACACGGGCACGGGCATCCCCGACTGGCGCGGCAACCTGCTGGTCGGGACGCTCGGATCGAAGCACCTGCACCGGGTGAAGTTCAGCGCCTCCGACCCGGCCGTGGTCGAGCTGCACGAGGTCTACTTCCAGGACCAGGCTGGCCGCCTCCGCGACGTCGTGATGGGCCCCGACGGCGCCGCCTACGTCACGACCAGCAACTGCGACGGCCGCGGCGACTGCCCCCGCGACCGCGACAAGATCCTCCGCCTCCTCCCCGGACATTAGGCTGACCAACGGCTCAACGCGGAGGCGCTGAGGCGCGGAGTTCTTGTTTTTCAAACCGAAATCTCCGCGCCGCCGCGTCTCCGCGTTCGTCTTTTCTCCTCGGTGCTCGGCAGCAAGTCCGAGGCGAGGTAGGCTGCGGGCGGGGGAATCCGGGATGATCCGCCTGAAGCACCTCTCCGGGAGCCTGCAAGGAAGGACCGCGGAGCTGGCCAAGCCGGTGCTGCGCATCGGCCGGGCGCCGGACTGCGACGTCCGCTTCGACCAGGTGAACGACCCGAAAGTCTCCAACCACCACGCCGAGCTGCTGCTCGAGGAGGGCAACTGGTTCGTGGTGGATACCGCCTCCACCAACGGCACGCTGATCAACGGCCGGCGCGTCACCAAGCACCGGCTCGCGTCCGGCGACAAGCTGCAGATCGGCAGCGGCGGCCCGGTGCTGCAGGTCCACTTCGACGGCATCCTGATCGAGGAGCCCTCGTTCAAGACCGAGGCGATCCTGCTCCAGGAGATCTCCCAGCCGCCCCGCCCCATCGACGACAGCGAGGAGATCTCCGCGATCTCCGATCACCTCAAGGCGAGCGCCGACACGCAGACCGCGCGGCTCGCCGAGCTCGCGGCCAAGAAGGTCGCGATGGAGCGCGCCAAGACGGGCGGCCAGTCCAGCGGCAAGACCATGTTCATCATGGCCGAGACCATGCGCCAGGTGCAGTTCAGCACCAAGGCGAAGACCAAGAAGCGCTGGGTCAAGGTGGTGGCGGCGGTGGCGGGCGCGGCCGCGCTGGTGGTCGCCGTGATGTCGGTGGTGATCGTCCAGCAGCAGCGGCAGATCGCCAAGCTGGTGCAGACGAAGAAACAGCTGGACAAGGAGATCCAGCAGGTCCAGGCGGCGATGGATTCCGAGACCGACGGCGAAAGGCTCGAGCAGCTCGAGCAGCGCCTCGCCCAGCTCACCGGGAACGCGCAGAAGACGATCGACGACCTCGGCAAGGCGGACAAGTCCAAGGCCGCCGAGGTGGCCAACGCCGGCGACCAGATGGACCGCGACATCCGCAAGATCCTCGCCAAGTTCGACGCGAAGACCTACGCCGTGCCGCCGGTCTTCAAGGAGCGCCTGCAATTCCACGTCGACGAGTTGCTGCACGCGGGGAACCTCAAGTACATCTACCGCCGCAAGCAGAAATACTGGCCGATGATCCTCAAGGAGTTCGGCGCGCTCGGCCTGCCCGAGGAGATGGCGTTCATCGCCTGGGCCGAGACGCAGTTCGATCCCACCGCCCGGAGCAAGGCAGGCGCGGCGGGCATGTGGCAGCTCGGCGCCGACACCGCGCGCCGGTACAACCTGCGGGTGGACGCCCAGGTGGACGAGCGGTTCGACCCGCCCAAGGCGACGCGCGCGGCCTCCCGCTATCTGGCCAACCTCCTCGCCGAGTTCGGCGAGGATTCCTTCATGCTGGCCATGGCCAGCTACAACCGCGGCGAATCCGGCGTACGCCGCGTCCTGCACCAGATCGCCAGCGAGCCCGGCGGGTTCAAGAAGGAGCGCCGCGACTTCTGGCACCTGTACCGCCTGAAGAAGCTGCCCGAGGAGACGCGCGAGTACGTGCCCAAGGTGATCGCCGCCGCCATCGTCTCCATGAACGCGCAGAAGTACGGCCTCGAGGGGACGAAGGCAGAGAATGATTGACGTGAAGAGCTTCGTGGCCCTGCGCCGCTTCTCGCCCGACAAGCTGCAGAAGCTGAACCTGTTCGAGACCGAGCGCTTCTTCTGCGACGTCTACTGCCTGGAACCGGGACAGGAGCAGAAGGCCCACGCGCACGCGGGGAGCGACAAGCTCTACGCGGTGCTGGAAGGCGCGGTAGAGGTGCGCGTCGGCGCCGAGACGCGCGAGCTGCGCGCCGGCGAGGTGGCCCTGTGCCCCGCCGGCAGCGAGCACGGCGTCGCGAACCGCTCCTCCTCCCGCGCCGCCCTCCTCGTCTTCATGGCCCCCCACCCATAAGGGGGACCAACTGATCAACGCGGAGGCGCTGAGGCGCGGAGAATTTCGTTCTTCACCCCATTACCTCCGCGCCTCCGCGCCTCCGCGTTGATCTCTTTGTCGTGGTGACGGCCGGTGCGGCCTGGTGCTAAAGAAGGTGCCTCTCGGAGGAGAGCATGGGCATCGAGGTGAAGGGTCCGAAGGTCGCCGGGTCGGAAGCCATCCTCACTCGCGAGGCGCTGGCGCTGGTCGAGCGGCTGCACCGCGAGCTGAACCCGCGGCGCGAGCAGCTCCTCGCCCGCCGCGCGGAGCGGCAGCGCGAGCTCGATCGCGGGCAGGAGTTCCGCTTCCTCCCCGAGACGCAGAAGGTCCGCGACGGCGACTGGAAGGTCGCCTACATCCCCGAGGACCTGGCCAAGCGCTTCGTGGAGATCACCGGGCCGGTCGAGCGCAAGATGATGATCAACGCGCTCAACTCCGGCGCGGACGTCTTCATGGCGGACTTCGAGGACTCGCTCTCGCCCACCTGGAGCAACATCGTCGTCGGCCACCAGAACCTCAAGGAGGCGGTGCGCCGCACCCTCTCGTTCAGCTCCCCCGAGGGCAAGCAGTACAAGCTGAACCAGAAGATCGCCACGCTCCTGGTCCGCCCGCGCGGCTGGCACCTGCCGGAGAAGCACGTGCTGGTGGACGGGCAGCCGGTCTCCGGGAGCCTGTTCGACTTCGCTCTGACGCTCTTCCACAACGCGCGCGAGCAGCTCGACCGCGGCACCGGCCCGTACTTCTACCTGCCCAAGCTGGAGAGCCACCTCGAGGCGCGCCTGTGGAACGACGCCTTCGTGCTGGCGCAGGACGCGCTGAAGATCCCGCGCGGCTCCATCCGCGCGACGGTGCTGGTCGAGACGCTGCCCGCCGCGTTCGAGATGGACGAGATCCTCTACGAGCTGCGCGACCACATGAGCGGGCTCAACGCGGGCCGCTGGGACTACATGTTCTCGCTGATCAAGAAGTACCGGACCCGCAAGGACAAGGTGCTGCCCGACCGCGTGCAGGTCGCCATGACGGTGCCGTTCATGCGAGCGTACACCGAGCTCCTCATCAAGACCTGCCACCGCCGCGGCGCGCAGGCGATGGGCGGGATGGCCCCGTTCATCCCTTCGCGCAAGAACCCCGAGATCAACGAGAAGGCGCTGGCGAAGACGCGCGAGGACAAGAAGCGCGAGGCGACCGACGGGTTCGACGGCACCTGGGTGGCGCACCCCGACCTGGTGCAGCTCGCGCAGGAGGAGTTCGAGAAGGTGCTCCGCGGCAAGCCGAACCAGATCGGCAAGCTGCGCAGCGAGGTGAGCGTCACCGCCGAGCAGCTCGCCGACACGCGGATCCCCGGCGGCACCGTCACGGAAGCCGGTTTCCGCAACAACGTCGACGTGGCGCTCCAGTACCTGAACTCCTGGCTCTTGGGCAACGGCGCTGCCGCCATCCACAACCTGATGGAGGACGCGGCGACGGCGGAGATCTCGCGCGCGCAGCTCTGGCAGTGGATCCGGAACGCGGCGAAGCTCGCCGACGGCCGGACGGCGACGCCGGACCTCTACAAGAAGGT
>DASWGI010000043.1:0-1868 GCA_036393835.1 Myxococcales bacterium
GCGATGGACCAGAGCTTCACCGGCCGCTCGGTCAACGAGGGGTTCTCCGGCGGAGAGAAGAAGCGCAACGAGATCTTCCAGATGGCGGTGCTCGATCCCAGGCTCGCCATCCTCGACGAGACCGACTCGGGCCTGGACATCGACGCGCTCCGGATCGTCGCCGCCGGCGTCAACAGCCTGCGGAGCAAGGACCGGGCGATGATCGTCATCACCCACTACCAGCGGCTCCTCGAGTACATCGTGCCCGACCGCGTACACGTGATGAATAATGGACGCATTGTGAGATCTGGCGGCCGGGAGCTCGCCCTGGAGCTGGAGCAGAAGGGCTACGCGCCGGTCGAGAAGCGGCAGGAAGCGGCGCCATGACGGAGTTCGCTCAGAGCCTGCGCGACAGGTTCGCGCTGGTCACGGATGGGCCGATCCGGCTGCTCCGCGAGGCGGCCTTTGCCCGCTTCGCCAAGCTGGGTCTTCCCACCACGCAGGACGAGGAGTGGAAGTACACGAGCCTCGCGCAGCTCGGCCAGCTGCGATTCGAGCCTGCCGCGGAGACGACGGTTCACGAGATCGACCGTTGGACTCTGGTGGACTGCGCCGCCAGGTTGGTGTTCGTCAATGGCCGATACCGGCCGGAGCTGTCCTTGCGCGCCCCTGACGGGGCCTTCATCGGCAGCCTTCGCGCCGTGCTCGCCGAGCGGCCCGAGCTGGTTCTACGAGAGCTCGCCCGCCACGCCGATTGGCAGCGCGAGGCGCTGACCACCCTCAACACCGCTTTCATCGAGGACGGCGCCTTCATCCATCTCCCCGCCGGCGCGGTGCTGCAGGCGCCGATCCATCTTTTGTATGTCTCCACCGCGCCCGGGAAGCCCACGCTGTCGCAGCCCCGCAACCTGATCGTCGCCGGCGCCGGCAGCCAGGCCACGGTGGTCGAGACCTACGCCGGCCTCTCCGACGAGGTCTACTTCACCAACGCCGTCACCGAGGTGGTGCTGGGCGAGAACGCCCGCCTCGATCACTACAAGCTGCAAGAGGAGAGCGGGCGCGCCTTCCACATCGCGCTCACGCAGGTCCACCACGGCCGCGACAGCCGCTTCACCTCGCATTCGGTCGCCCTCGGCGCCGCGCTGGCGCGGAACGAGGTGCGGGCGCTCTTCGCATCGGAGGGGAGCGAGTGCACGCTGAACGGGCTCTACATGGCCACCGGCAAGCAGCACCTCGACAACCGCACGTTGATCGATCACAAGAGCCCCCGCTGCACCAGCCGGGAGTTGTACAAGGGAGTGCTCGACGGCCAGTCGCGGGGCGTGTTCAGCGGGCGTGTGCTGGTGCGGCAGGACGCGCAGAAGACCGACGCCAGCCAGACCAACAAGAACCTGCTCCTGTCCGACGACGCGGTGGTGGATACCAAGCCCCAGCTGGAGATCTTCGCCGACGACGTGAAGTGCGCGCACGGCGCCGCGGTCGGCCAGCTGGATGACAATGCGCTCTTCTACCTGCGGTCGCGCGGCATCGGGCAGGAGGCGGCGCGCAGCCTGCTCACCTACGCCTTCGCCAGCGAGATGGTGAACCTCGTCCCGCTCGGGCCACTGCGGGCGCGCGTCCGGGATCTGGTGACCTCGAAGCTGCCTGCGTTCGAGAGGCTGAAGGAGGCAGCATGAGGCTGGTGCGCGAGGGCGAGGCGCCGGGGAGCCTGGACGTCGAAAGGGTGAGGGCGGACTTCCCCATTCTCCAGCAGGAGGTCCACGGCAAGCCGCTCGTCTACCTCGACAGCGCGGCGACCAGCCAGAAGCCGCGCGGGGTGATCGACGCGATCGCCCGCTACTACCTGGACGACAACTCCAACGTGCACCGCGGAGTGCACCTGCTCTCCG
>DASWGI010000044.1:0-8952 GCA_036393835.1 Myxococcales bacterium
AATCACCATCCTGCTGGTCGAGCAGAACCTCCAGAAAGCCCTCGAGGTCGCCCGCCGCGGCTACGTCATCGAAACCGGCACCGTGAAGCTCTCCGGCACCTCCGCCGACCTCCTCGCCGACCCCGCCATCCGCTCCGCCTACCTCGGCCTCTAGCAGGGACTACAAGAATTTCAGGGGAGCGCGGGAGACACGGGAGGGCGGGAGATTTTTTTTTGAAAACCAAAATCCTCCCGCCCTCCCTTGAAACGCTTTTTAGTCCTATTTGACGGCGCCGGTGGTCATGCCGCTGATGAACCAGTCGAGGGACAAGGCGTAGACGATGACCACGGGGATGGAGCCGATGATGGCGGAGGCCATGAGGGGGCCCCAGAAGTAGACGTCGCCGCGGACCATCTCCACGCTGATGCCGACCGGGAGGGTGCGGTTGACGGTCGAGCTGATGAAGGTCAGCGCGTAGACGTACTCCTGGGCGGCCCAACTTCTTCTGCCTTCGATCGTTCATGGACCCTCCCTCAAGGGCGTGACGGGACGCGGCACTCTAGTCCATGGTCGTTTGGGGACAAAGCAGGTTGCGATGACCCTGCACACTTGTCCTGACCGTGAACTTGTGCTCGATCTCCATCGGGTCATGATTTCCCAGGCCGCCATCCGTTCCTTGCGGGAAGCCGTCGGCGAGCGGAACTGCATCACCGAGCCCGAGCAGCTGCGCACCTACGAGTGCGACGGCCTGACCAGCTTCCGGCTCACGCCGGCGGTGGTGGTCCTCCCGTCGACGACCGCGGAGGTCGTCGAGGTGGTGAAGATCGCGCACGCGCACGGCCTTCCGCTGGTGCCGCGTGGGTCCGGGACCGGCCTGTCCGGCGGCGCGCTGCCCGTCCCCGGGTGCGTCCTGGTCGGCCTGGCCCGGATGAAGCGCATCCTCGAGATCGACCTTCCCAACGGGTGGATGCGGGTCGAGCCGGGCGTCATCAACCTGGAAGTGAGCCGCCGGCTCTCGCCGGACGGCTACTACTACGCGCCCGATCCCTCCTCGCAGAGCGTCTGCAGCATCGGCGGGAACGTGGCGGAGAATTCGGGCGGCGCGCACTGCCTCAAGTACGGCTTCACCGTGAACCACGTGCTCGGCGCGCGCGTGGTGCTGGCGGACGGCTCGGTGCTGGACCTGGGCGGACCGGTGCTCGACACGCCCGGCTACGACCTGACCGGCGCGCTGGTGGGCAGCGAGGGCACGCTGGGCATCGTGACCGAGGTGGTGCTGCGCGTCCTGCGCAAGCCCGAGGCCACGCGGACCTTCTTCGCCACCTTCCCCTCCACCGACGAGGCCGGCCATGCGGTGTCGCGCATCATCGCCGCGGGCATCGTGCCCGCCGCCATCGAGATGATGGACCGGCTGGCGATCGTCGCGATCAAGGCGGCCACCGGGGTGGACTGGCCCGACGTCGGCGCGGCGCTCCTCATGGACGTGGACGGCCCGCTCGCCGAGGTCGAGCACACCGCGCAGGAGGCGGTGCGCATCGCGCGGGAGGCGGGCGCGCTCCTCGTGCGCCTGCCCAAGGACGAAGCCGAGCGGCAGACGATGTGGAAGGGCCGCAAGAGCGCCTTCGCGGCGGTGGGCCGCATCTCGCCCAACTACATGGTGCAGGACGGGGTCATCCCGCGCTCGGTCATCGCCCAGGTGCTGCGCGAGATCGAGGAGCTGGGGGCGCGCGCCGGGCTCCGCATCGCCAACGTGTTCCACGCCGGCGACGGCAACCTCCACCCGCTGGTGCTCTACGACGCCCGCATCCCTGGGCAGGAGGAGCTGGCGGAGAAGGTCGGGGGAGAGATCCTGCGCGCCTGCATCCGCGCGGGCGGCTCGATTACCGGAGAGCACGGCGTCGGGGCCGACAAGGCGCCCTACATGGGCGAGCTGTTCTCGGACGACGATCTCGCCACCATGGCGCTCTTGCGCTGCTCGTTCGACCCCGAGGGCCGCATGAATCCGGGCAAGGTCTTTCCCACTCCGCGCCTGTGCGGCGACAGGCCGGGGAAGTACGCGCCGCATCCGCTGGAGGAGAGCGGCGAGGCGGGGCGCGGATGACCACCCCGTTCGAGGCGGCCGAGGCGCACGAGCCGCGCAGCCTGGCCGAGGCGGCGCGGGCGATGGAGCAGCTCGCTCGCGAGGGGAAGCGCGTCGCGTTCCTCGGCGGCGGGACCGAGCTCGAGCTGGGCCCCTGGCCCGAGCGCATCGACGCGGTGGTCCGCACCCGCGGTCTGGGCCGGATCGTCGAGTACCAGCCGGCCGACATGGTCATGGTGGTCGAGGCCGGGCTGACGATGGGCGAGATGCAGGCGGCGGCGCGCGAGCACCGGCAGCGCCTCGCGCTGGATCCGCCCTGGCCCGAACGCGCCACGATCGGAGGCATCGTCGCGACGGGCGCCTTCGGCCCGCGCCGGGCGCGCTACGGCGCGGTGCGCGACCTGATCATCGGCGTCCAGTTGGTGCGGGCGGACGGCGCGGTGGCGCACGGGGGCGGCAAGGTGGTGAAGAACGTGGCCGGCTTCGACCTGCCCAAGGTGGCCTGCAGCTCGCTCGGCACGCTGGGCCTGATCGCGAGCGCGACGTTCCGGCTGCACCCGCTGCCGGAAGCCTCGGAGACGGTGGAGGTGCCGGGCCTCTCCGCCGCGGAGGTGGTCGCGATGGTGTCGCGGATCCGCGCCGCGCAGCTCGAGCCGGCGGCGGCCGCCGCGCTGCGAGGGCCCTCCGGATACGACCTCGCGCTTTGCTTCGAAGGGTTCGGGAAGGGTGTCGAGCAGCAGATCGGCAAGCTGCGGCAGCTCGCGCCCTCCGCCCGGGCGGAGGAAGGCGCCTGGGCGCGGCACGACGAGGTGCGCACCGGCGGCCCGCTCCGGATCAAGGTGGCGTCGCTACCCACGCAGCTGCCCGAGGTGGATCGGCTGGTCTCGCCCCTCGGGCTGCGCTTCGCCTGGTACCCGACCCTGGGCCTGGGATTCGCGAGCGGCGCCGCGGGAGAGCAGGCGGCCGCGCTGATCGCCGACGCGCGCGCGGAGCTCCTGCGCCGGGGCGGGTCGTTGGTGGTGCAGGCGGCGCCGGCCGGGCTGCGTGTCGATCGCTGGGGCCCCCCTCCGCCGTCGTTCCCGGTCATGCAACGCGTGAAGCAGAACTTCGATCCGGACCGACGCCTCAACCCGGGCCGCTTCGTCGGAGGGCTGTAGTGCCGGAGCGGAAGCTGATCGACGACTGCGTGCACTGCGGCTTCTGCCTGCCGGCGTGCCCGACGTACCACAACTGGGGCGAGGAGATGGACTCGCCCCGCGGGCGCATCTACCTCATGAAGGCGCTGGCCGACGGGAAGATCGCCCTGAACGACACCGTGATCTCGCACTTCGACAGGTGCCTGGGATGCATGGCCTGCGTCACCGCCTGCCCGTCGGGCGTGCGCTACGACGTGCTGATCGAGGAGCAGCGCGCCGAGATCGAGGCCGCCCGCCCGCGGGGACTGCTGGACCGCCTCTTCCGCGCGCTCATCTTCGCGCTCTTCCCGTATCCCTCGAGGCTGCGCGCGGCGGCGTTCTTCCAGCTCCTCTACGTGAAGAGCGGGTTGCGGTGGCTCCTGCGCGCGCTCCGGGTGCCGTCGCTGCTTCCAGCGCGGCTGGCACAGTTGGAGAGGCTGATGCCGGACGTCACCGCCCGAGCGCTCCGGGCGCGCCTGCCCGAGGTGGTGCCTGCGCAGGGCGAGCGGCGCGCGCGCGTGGCCTTGCTCGCCGGCTGCGTGCAGCGCGTCTACTTCCCCGAGGTCAACGCCGCCACGCTGCGGGTGCTCGCCGCGGAAGGCTGCGAGGTGGTGGTGCCGCCCGCGCAAGGCTGCTGCGGGGCGCTCTCCTTGCACGCGGGGCGCGACGGAGAAGCGCGCGAGCTGGCGCGCGCGCTCGTCGAAAGCTTCCCCGCGGACGTGGACGCGGTGGTCGTGAACGCGGCCGGCTGCGGATCGCACCTCAAGGACCTGCCGCGCATCCTGCGCGGCGACGCCCGCGCGGAAGCCTTCGCCGCCAAGGTGCGCGACGTGACCGAGTTCCTCGCCGCGCTGCCGCCGCGCGCGACGCGCCATCCGCTGGCGGTCCGCGCCGCCTACCACGACGCCTGCCACCTGCGGCACGCCCAGCGGATCGTCGAGCCGCCGCGCCAGCTCTTGCGCGGCATCCCCGGGCTGACGCTGGTCGAGATCGCCGATTCCGATCAGTGCTGCGGCAGCGCCGGCGTCTACAACCTGGTGCAGCCGCAGAGCGCGCGCCAGATCGGCGAGCGCAAGGTGGCGAACGTGCTCGAGGCCGCCCCGGAGCTGCTGGTGAGCGCGAACCCCGGCTGCACGTTGCAGATCCAATCCATCCTGCGCGACCGCGGCTTGTCCTTGCGCGCCGCGCACCCGATCGAGGTGCTGGACGCCTCGATCCGCGGGGCAGCACGCGCTTGAGTCCGACGATCGTCGCACTTGCGTACGTCGGATTTTTCCGAGATCCGTAGCGCCCCAATCCTGCGGGAGCGACCGATGAGACCCACGAAGTTCCTCGTGCTGGCTCTGGCCCTGGCCCTGTCGGGCGCCGCCTCGGGCCAGGAGAAGAAGATCGCGCTGGGCGCCGCCGTGCAGCTCACCGGGCGCCTGGCCAACACCGGCCGCTATTACGGCGACGGCTACCAGATCACCGTCGACAAGATCAATCAGAAGGGCGGCGTCACCGTCGGCGGCACCAAGTACCAGCTCGCGCTGCGCATCTACGACAGCCAGTCGGACACCAACCTCGGTGTGCGGCAGTACGTGCAGCTCCTCACGCAGGACAAGGTCAACTTCCTGCTCGGGCCGTTCTCCTCGAACGACGCGCTCGACGATTCGTCGGTGGCCGAGAAGTACCAGGTCCCGATGGTGCAGGGAGGAGGCGCGTCCACGCAGATCTTCAGCCGCGGCTACAAGTACGTGTTCGGCACGCTGCCTCCGGCCGACGACTACTTCTCGAGCACCATCAAGATGATGGGGAAGCTCGACCCGAAGCCGAAGACGGTCGCGCTCGTTGCCGCCGACGATTCCTTCGACGTCTCGGTGGCCAACGGGACGCGCAAGCTCCTCAAGGAAGCCGGGCTGGAGCTGGTCGTCGACAAGCAGTTCCGCGAGAACAACGCCGACTTCTCCTCCATCCTCTCGCTCGTCAAGTCGAAGGACCCGGACGTGATCCTCTGGGCGGGTCACGAGGGCGAGGCGCTGAACTTCATCCGGCAGGCGAAGAGCCTGGACGTGAACCCGAAGCTCTTCTACTCGTTCACCGTCGGCGTCCCCACCGCCGACTTCCGCAAGGCGCTCGGGAAGGATGCCGAGTACGCCTTCGGCATGACGCCCTGGCTGCCCGAGAAGGAGCTGGAGGACGACTGGTTCGGCGACGCCGAGCAGTTCGACAAGGAATACCAGGCGAGGTTCAAATACTCGCCCGACTACCACGCCGCTTCGGCGGCGGCCGACGTGGAGACGTTCGCCAAGGCCATCGCGGCCGCGGGCACGCTCGATCCGAAGAAGGTGCGCGACGAGATCGCCAAGGTCGAATTCCAGAGCCTCTACGGACACATCAAGTTCCAGCCGAACGGTCAGATCTCGCTGCCCCAGACCGTGATCCAGATCCAGGACGCCAAGGTGGTGCCGATCTACACCGAGGACTTCATCGGGAAGCCTCGCTACCCGATCCCCCCGTGGTCGAAGCGGTGAGCATCCGTCCCCAGCCGCCGCCCTATTCGGCGGCGCTGCGCTTTTAGAGCTCCGTCATCGAGGGGAGGGTTCTTTGCAGCTCTTCGGCCAGATCCTGGTCAACGGGATCCTGCTCGGCGGGCTGTACGGGCTGATGGGCCTCGGCATGGGGCTCGTCTGGGGCGTGCTGAAGATCGTGAACCTCGCCCACGGCGCGCTCATCATGCTGGGCGGGTACGCCCTCTACTTCCTGTACACGAAGGCCGGGGTCGATCCGTTCCTGGGCCTGCCGCTCGCCATGTTGGCGATGTTCGTCCTCGGCTACCTGCTGCAGACGCTGCTCTTGAACCTGATCGTCCGCTCGGCCCAGCTCAACACGCTGCTCTTGACCTTCGGCCTGGACGTGGTCTTCGTCTACATGGCGCAGCTCCTCTTCACCGCCGACTTCCGCACCATCAACCCTCCGTACGCGGGAAAGAACATCAGCCTGTTCGGCGTGACGGTGCCGTATGCCCAACTGGGCGCGTTCGGCGTCGCGGTGCTGCTGGCCGCGCTCCTCTACCTGGTCCTCGACAAGACCAGGACGGGCCGCGCGATCCGGGCCACCGCGCAGAACCTGGTCGCGGCCCGGCTCTACGGCGTGAACCCCAAGCGGATCTACGCCATCACCTTCGGCACCGGGGCCGCGCTGGCCGGCGCCGCGGGCGGGTTGTACGGGATCGTCTCGCAGATCACGCCGTACATCGGGGTGACGCTGACCGCGAAGTCCTTCGTCATCGCCATCCTGGGCGGCCTGGACAAGCCGCTGGGCGTCATCGGCGGCGGTCTGGTGCTGGGGATCGCCGAGGCGATGGCCGCTCTCTACCTCGATCCGACGTACACCGACATCATCAGCTTCGGCCTGCTGGTGCTCGTCCTGATCGCGCGGCCGGCGCAGCTCCTGGGGCGCGCATGAACCGGTTCCGCTGGCTGGTGCTGCCCGTCGCGGCCGGGGCGCTCGCTGCCGTGCCCTGGGTCACCTCCGACACCATCGTGCAGTACGGGATCAACGCGCTCCTGGTCGCAACCCTGGCGCAGTCGTGGAACATCATCGGCGGGTTCTCCGGATACCCCTCGTTCGGGAACTCGGTCTTCTACGGCCTGGGCACGTACGGCACGGCGATCGCGATGGCCCAGCTCCATTGGTCGTTCGGCTCGGGCCTGGTGTTCGGTGCCGTGCTGGGGGTGGCCTGCGCGCTGCTCTTCGGGATCCCCATCCTGCGGCTGCGCGGACCGTACTTCGCCATCGCCACGCTCGGCCTCGCGGCCGTGATGTCCGCGATCATCGCGACCGTCGAGATCGCCGGGAAGAACATCGGCCTCATCCTGCCGCTGTTCCGCGGCGACACGCTCTTCTACGAGCTGTCGCTGATCCTGCTCGTCGCCGCCACCGCCACCGTCGCCTGGATCGCCCGCAGCCGCTTCGGGGTGGGCCTGGTCGCCATCCGCGAGGACGAGGACGCGGCGCAGGTGATGGGCATCAACACGACCATGTACAAGGTGGCGGCGCTCACCGTCGCCGCGTTCTTCAGCGCGCTGGCGGGCGGCATCCACGCGTACTGGATCACCTTCATCGACCCCGCCAGCGCGTTCGACCCGTCGCTCAACGTGCGCATGGTGATCATGACGCTCTTCGGCGGTCCCGGGACCGTCCTCGGCCCGGTGCTGGGCGCCTTCGTGCTCTCCGCCGTCTCCGAGGTGCTGGCCAGCCAGGCGACCGGGGTCGCCAGCCTCTTCTACGGAATCGTCATCGTGGCCGCCGTCGTGTTCATGCCCAAGGGCCTGCTCGACGTGGTCCAGGGCTTCCGGGAGTCGCGCTGGCGCTATTTCACCGACAACATCCGGCGGTACCGGCTGTGACCGCGCCCCTCTTCGAGGTCCGCGGCTTGACCAAGCGCTTCCGCGGCCTTACCGCCGTGTCGGACGTCACGTTCCGCGTCGCGCCGCGCGAAATCCTCGGGCTCATCGGCCCCAACGGCGCGGGGAAGACCACGATCATCAGCCTGATCAGCGGCACGCTGGACCCGACCGCGGGCGAGATCATCTTCGAGGGCCGCCACATCGAGCGCCTGCCCGCGTACCGCCGGGCACGACTCGGCATCGGGCGCACCTTCCAGGTGATGAAGCCGTTCCCCGGGCTGTCGGTGCTGGAGAACGTCACCGTCGGCGCCCTCTTCGGAACGGGCGGCGGAGAGCGCAAGCGCAAGCGGGCGGAAGAGAAGGCGCGCGAGTGGCTGCGGTTCACCGGGCTGGAGCGGCGGATGGATCAGCGGGCGGACGCGCTCGGCGGGCCGGACCGCAAGCGGCTCGAGTTCGCCAAGGCGCTGGCGATGAACCCCAAGCTCCTGCTCCTGGACGAGGTCATGGCCGGCCTCAACCACGTCGAGGTCGACGAGGTGGTGGAGCTGATCAAGAAGATGCGCGACAAAGGAGTGACGATCCTCGTCATCGAGCACGTGATGAAGGCCATCCGCCGGCTCGCGGACCGCCTCCTGGTGCTGCATCACGGGCAGCAGATCGCCGAGGGGCGCACCGACGAGGTGCTGAGGGATCCCCGCGTGGTCGAGGCGTACCTCGGCAAGAGGCGGCAGTGACCCCGGCGCTGCTCGAGATCGCGGGCCTCTCGGCCGGTTACGGCGAGGTCCCGGTGCTCTCCGGCGTGGATCTCGTCATCCGGCCGGGCGAGATCGTCACCCTGGTGGGCAGCAACGGCGCGGGCAAGACCACGCTCCTGCGCGCGATCTCGCGGGTGATCGGCGCGCGCGGAACGCTGCGCTTCGACGGTCGGGACCTCACCGCGCTCGCGCCCGAGCAGGTCTTCGGCCTCGGCCTGGTGCAGGTGCCCGAGGGCCGCCAGCTCTTCGACCGCATGAGCGTCGAGGACAACCTGCGGATGGGCACCTACCGGCGCCGCGACGAGGACGGCATCCGGCGGAGCTTCGAGCGCGTCTACCAGCTGTTCCCGGTGCTCGCCGAGCGCCGCCAGCAGATCGCCGGCAGCCTCTCCGGCGGCGAGCAACAGATGTGCGCCATCGCCCGGGCACTCATGGCCGCCCCGAAGCTCCTCACCGTCGACGAGATGAGCCTCGGCCTCGCCCCGGTAGTGGTCGATCAGCTCCTCGGCGTGCTCGGCGAGATCCGCAAGCAGGGCATCACCGTCCTCCTGGTCGAGCAGGACGTCTTCGC
>DASWGI010000045.1:0-22209 GCA_036393835.1 Myxococcales bacterium
TGATCGGCTTCCCGGTGGTGGGCGTCCGCTACGTGGTGAACGACGGCCTGGCGCACGCGGTCGACTCCAGCGAGCAGGCGTTCAAGACCGCCGCGCTGATGGGCTTCCGCGAGGGCTACGAGAAGGCCAAGCCGGTCATCCTCGAGCCGATCATGAACGTCGAGGTCCAGGCGCCCGAGGAGTTCCAGGGCGCGGTGGTCGGCCAGCTGAACCAGCGCCGAGGCGTGATCCAGTCCACCGAGACGGTCGAGGGCTACATGGTGGCGACGGCGCACGTGCCGCTCAGCGAGATGTTCGGGTACTCGACGGACCTCCGCTCCGCCACCCAGGGCAAGGGTGAGTTCTCCATGGAGTTCGCCAAGTACCAGCCGGTGCCCCGCGCGACGCAGGAGCAGATGATCAAGGAGTTCCGCGAGAAGCAGGCGGCGGCGAAGAAGTAATAAGATGGCCGCCGCGGAGGCGGCCGATGCGGATGCGCGGGGGAAAGCTCCGGCCCGGCGAGGCCGTGGAAGCGGAACCGTTGCCGCCCTTCCCGGAGCGGAGCGTCGGCGCGCTGCTCCGGTCGCGCGCCGAGCGCTTCGGCGACAAGGACGCGGTCCGGTTCCGCACCCGCAGCGGCCGCTGGCAGGAGCTGTCGTTCCGCCAGCTCGATTATCTCTGCCGGGTGTCGGCCGCCGGGCTCGCCGAGCTGGGCGTGCACCGCGGCGACACGGTCCTCGTCTGCGCCCCCAACGGCGTGGCGGTCCTGGTGGCGGAGCTGGCCCTGCTCTCGCTCGGCGCGGTGAGCGCGCCCGTGTACTCCGACTACTCCCCGGAGCTGCTCGCGCACTGCGCCCGCGACTGCGGCGCCAAGGTCGCGCTCTGCGGGACGACCGTGCAGCAGCACAAGCTGTCGCGCGCGGTCTCTATTTCGCGGATGGTGGTCCTCGACGAGGAGGCGCTGCCCGGCGCGCTGACCGCGGTGAAGGTGCTGGACGCGATCCGGCAGCTCCCCGAGGACGAGCGCGACCGGCGCCTCGCCGCGGTGGAGGAAGCCTGCGGCTCCGTGCAGCCGGGGGACCTCGCCTTCCTGCTCTACACCAGTGGCACCACCGGTCCGCCCAAGGGGGTGGAGCTGACCCACGGGAACGTGCTCTCGCAGCAGGCGGCGATCGCGCAGGTGTGGGACGTGTCGCCGCGCGACGTCTTCCTCTCGTACTTGCCCTGGCACCACTGCTTCGGGGGGCTCTTCGAACGGCTGATGGCCCTCTGGAACGGCGCGCTGCTGGTGATCGACGACAGCCGCGGCCGCGACCTGGACAAGCTGCTCGCCAACTTCCGCGAGGTGAAGCCCACCGTCTACTTCAGCGTCCCGCGCGTCTACCAGGGACTCATCGCGCGGGCGCGCGCCGACGCCAAGGTGCGCGAGGCGCTGCTGCATCCCGGGCTGCGCCTGGTGTTCACCGCCGCCGCGCCACTCCCCGCCCCGGCCTACCGCTTCTTCGAGGAAGCCGGCGTCCCGGTGCACGAGGGATGGGGCCTCACCGAGACTTCCCCGTGCGCCACGCTGACGCGCCCCGGGGAGCCGCGCGAGTCCGGAGTCGCGGGATGGCCGCTGCCGGGCACGGCGGTCCGGCTCGACCGCGTCGAGCAGGCCGATCCGCCGCAGGGCGAGGTCCTGGTCCGCGGCCCACAAGTCATGCGCGGGTACCGCAACGCCCCCGAGGACACCGCGCGCGTGCTGCGCGACGGGTGGCTGCGCACCGGCGACCTGGGCGAGTGGACCGACCGCGGCCTGCGCGTGCGCGGCCGCGTCGACGGGGTGTTCAAGCTCGAGAACGGCGAGAAGGTCTCTTCCGCGGTGGTCGAGGCGCGGCTGCTCGCGTCCACCCCGCTGCTCGAGCAGGCGGTGGTGCTCGGCGACGGGCAGCCCTTCACCACCGCGCTCTGCTGGCTGTCGGTCCCCGCGGTGCGATCGTGGGCCGAGGCGAACGGGCTCACGCCCGACCCGGACGCGCTTCCCCGGCTCCCCGAGCTGCGCCGCGCCCTCACCGAGGCGCTGCAGGCCGCCAACGCTCTCGCGCAGGTCCCCTACGAGCGCGTGCGGCGCGTTGCCCTGCTCGGCACTCCCCCCTCGCTGGAGACCGGCGAGCTGACGCCGACCCAGAAGGTCGTCCGCGCCGCCGTGGCGCGGCGGCACGCGCAGCTGATCGATGCGCTGCGCGAGGGCTCGCGCCATCCGGCGGTGTTGGACATCGAGCGTCGCGGCGACGCATTCGGCCAGGCCTGAGCGGAACATGAGCGCGCTGATCAACTTCCTCGTCCTGATGACCTTGCTCTTCGGCGGCCTGGCCCAGACGGCGTCGCTGCCGCCGCGCATCGCCTGGGGCATCGCGATCGGCTGCGCCGCCGTCGCGATGACGCTTGCGATCGTCCGCTACGTTCGCAGCCGCAAGCAATGATCCGCGCTCAATCCAGTTGGCCGACTGATCAATCCAGTTGGCCGACTGATCAGTCCAGCTCGAAACCGATTGGCTTCTCCGGACCGAACCAGAACCGCACCGCCTGCTTGTCCACTTCGTAGATCCGCTTCGCCGCCTCTCCGGGCACCACGGCGTGCTCGGGGTTCCCCGGGTCCTCCACCACGGCCGCCGCGCCGCTCTCCAGGAGCTTCGCGGTCTCTGGCGACAGGGCCAGCCGCCCGACCTTGCCGCTTCGCTTGACGAAGTGGAAGTTCACCTCGCCCGGCGGCTCGCGCACGCGGTTCGCCTCCACCAGCTGCCGCAGCCGCAGGGCGCGCTCGGACTGTTGCCGCGCCTCGGCCTTCTTCGCCGCCTCCTTGCGGCGTTCCTCCGCCAGCTCCGCCGCGCGCAGGGCGAACGCCTCGCGCCGCTGGCGCTCCTCCTCGGAGACCGACTGCTGCTTCTGCTTCACCGTGCCCTGCGGCTTCGCTCCCTTGCGGTCCGCCTCCTTGGCCTGCTTCTCGGTGACCAGGCCCGCCTTGAGCAGCTTGTCGCGCAGGTTCTGCATGGCCGCAGACTAGAATGCATCGTCCGCGACACCAAGCGGGGCGTCGGTCGACCGGCGTGATCGCCCCCGAGTGCCGCGGCATCCGACTTCCGCCGGAAAATCCGCGGCCGGAACCTCTGGACGCAACCTTGTTCCTTCGCATGTTGACACCGTCTACATTGAGCGCTATCGATGTTGGCGCCGTCAACATTTCGGCGCGCGGGAGGCATTCCGGTGGCGATTCGCGCATTCATCCTCGGCGGATCCTGATCGGTCTGTGGCTGGGCTTGCGGCGCACGGGGCTCGAGGGCCGCGTGCGCACGGTGACGTGGCTGGCGATCGCGGTTCCCCTCTTCGCATGGCATCTGGCCGTGTGGCAGTTCGCGCGATCCGGCGGCTTCGAAAGCCGATGGAGCGTGGCCGGAGCGATGGTGGCGCCGATTCCGTTCGCGATCTCCGTCCCTTTGCTGATCTGGATCCCGGCGCTCCTCCGCTCGAAGCGCATCGCGGCCGTTCTCGACGCCGTGTCGCCCGCGTGGCTCGTCGGCTTCCAGATCTACCGCCTGCGCGGCGGCGTCTTCCTGACGCGGTGGGTGGCAGGCGAGCTGCCGGGCGTCTTCGCGCTGCCGGCCGGAGTGGGCGACGTGCTCGTCGGCGTCCTCGCCGTGCCCGTCGCCCTTCTTCTGCAGTCTGGCGCTCGCAGCGGGCGCGCCGCAGCCCATGCCTGGAACGTGCTCGGGATCGTCGACCTCCTCGTCGCGATCGCGATCGGCGCGCTGACCACGAGCGGCCGGCTGGCGGTCGCAACGCCGAACACCGCGACCAGAAGCTATCCCCTGGTGATGATCCCCGCCTTCGCCGTGCCGCTGTCGCTCATCCTCCACGCACTGTCGCTCCGGCAGCTACAGCGCTCTGCGCGCCATCGCGCTGCATCAGGCTGACCGCGTTCAGTTCACGGGGCGGCTCCCGGCTGGGTCTCCGTCTGCACGCCCGGCCGCGCGACGACCAGGTCGCCGACGACGTTGAAATGACTCTCGTCGATCCTTTGGATCCGCTTGGTCGGGTAGGTGATGTGCGGGTGGTGCGCGACGTCGAGGAAGTTCTCCGATTTCAGGTCGGCGTCCCTCTGCTCGAGGCCGGTGTCGGCCCTCCCGAACCTCCCGCAAGGGAGGCACGGGCGGCCGATTTCGCAACCGCGCCGTTACGTATTGGGGGGCCGAAGCGGTGATGGCAAAGTAGTCGGGTGCCGGTGCTTGACGCCGCGGGGCGCGTGTGGGTTCTACGCTGCCGTGCGCGTCGTCTTCGTCGAGCAGCCCGGCAGCTTGCCCGCGCCGCCCGAGGGGCGGGTCGCGGTGCTCGACGTCGCCTTCGCCGGCGGGGAGAACTTCGAGAAGGTGACGGTGCCGTTCCTCGACGCGCTCGGCGATCGCCTCGCCGTCTGGATCGATCACCACGAGCATCCCGTCGGGTGGGCGCGGGTCCGCGGCGACCCGCGCTTCCGCCTGGTGCCGAACCGCGAGGCGCACGCCTGCCCCGAGCTGGTGACCCAGGACGTGGTCGAGCGGGCCGGCCCGGTGGACGCCATCGTCGCGCACGCCGACCTCGACGGGCTGCTCTCCGCGGTGAAGTTCCTGCGCAAGGGAGAGCCCCCGTGGCCGGAAGCGGACGAGGACGCCCGCGCCGCCGACAGCCCCGGCCGGGGGCATGCGCTCTCCACCTTCGGGCAGCTGCTGGTCGAGGCGCTCGACGAGGCGGGGAGCACGCTGCGCTCCAAGGCGCGCGAGTCGCTCCGGCAGGAGCTGGTCGAGGGGCTCGCCCGCGCGCCGGAGCCGCTCCCGCCCCAGTTGCGAAAGCGGCTGCAGGACCTGCAGCGCGCGCACGCGGAGACCCTGGCCCCGGTCGAGGACCTGGCGGCGTCGGCCCGCGAGGAAGCGCGCGGGGTGCTCGTGGTGCGCGTCCCCAAGGACCTCGGCCGGTCGGTGAAGAAGGCGTTGCTGTCGCGGCTCGAGGCGCGCGCCCCGGTCGGCGTGGTGGTGGAGGGGCGGGCGGTAACCGCGGCGACCTTCCGCGAGGACCTGGACCTGGGACGCGTGGACGAGCTGACCGCCGGGCGCAGCGACTACCGGTTCGCCCAGGTGGACGACGCCGGGAAGGGGATCGTGCAACGCCTCGGCCGCCTGGTGGAGGAGCAAGGCGGACCCGGTTAGAACCTGGGCAGTCGCCGGGCATCCAATGGGAGGGCCGATGACGTTGCCGATCGCCAGCCAGCAGGCCTCCGCGAAGGGGCCCGTTCCGGAAGGCGACGCGCTCCTGCGCGGGATCGAGCGCCTGCGCAAGGACTTGGACGCGGTGATCCTCGCCCACTACTACCAGGACGCCGAGATCCAGGAGATCGCCGACTTCGTCGGCGACTCGCTGCAGCTCTCGCAGCAGGCGGCAGCGACGAAGGGGAAGGTGATCGTCTTCTGCGGGGTGCACTTCATGGCCGAGACGGCCAAGATCCTGAACCCCGACAAGCAGGTGCTGCTCCCCGATCTCGACGCCGGATGCTCGCTGTCGGACCGGTGCCCGCCGGAGCAGTTCGCGCGCTGGCTCGAGCAGTATCCCGGCCACAAGGTGGTCAGCTACATCAACTGCTCGGCGGGCGTGAAGGCGCTCTCGGACGTCATCTGCACCTCGTCCAATGCGGAGAAGGTGGTGCGGAGCTTCCCGCCAGAGACGCCGATCGTCTTCGCCCCGGACCGGCACCTGGGCGCGTGGGTGAGCAAGAAGGCGGGGCGCGACCTGGTGCTCTGGCCGGGCTTCTGCATCGTGCACGAGCAGTTCACCGAGCGGCAGCTCACCAAGCTCAAGGTGCGACATCCGCAGGCGAAGCTCATCGCGCATCCGGAGTGCGAGGAGAGCGTGCTCGCCATCGCGGACTACGTCGGCTCGACCCGGGGCCTGCTCGAGTACGTGAAGGGCAGCGAGGCGAAGAGCTTCATCGTCGCGACCGAGGTCGGAATCCTCCACCTGATGCAGAAGGCGCGCCCGGACGCGGAGCTGATCCCGGCGCCGCCCAGCTCGGGTTGCAACTGTGCGATCTGCCCCTACATGCGCCTGAACTCGCTGGAGAAGGTCTATCTCTGCATGCGCGACCGCGCGCCCGAGATCACATTGCCCGAGGATCTGCGGCTGCGCGCGCTGGAGCCCGTCCGTCGGATGCTCGACCTGTCCGCCTGACGTTCAGTCGCCGCCCCTGGCTAGGCGGCGCTGCGCTTTTTTTGGAGGGGCCGTCGTTCGCAGCTAGCGTCGTGGCCGGAAGCCCCGCCTGCCGGGTCTTCCGGCGTGAAAGCCCTTCGGGGCGAGGAGGACACCGTGTTGAAGTTCCCCACCCTCGGCGCTGCCTTCGCAATCGCGGCGCTCGCTGCAGCACCCGCCCATGCGCAGTTCAAGATCCGGCTCGGCGCCGAGACGCAGGTGTTGGACCACGTCAACAACCCGCCTGCGGGCGCGTCCTCGACGACCTGGCTCACCGATCAGTGGCGTCCGTCGCTGGTCGGCATGGTCGGCTTCTACGTGCTCCCGTTCCTCTCCATCGACGGCGAGTTGGCCGAGGCTTTCCGGGTGAACCCGCCCCCGGGGCAGGACTCGCGCATCGGCACCACCTTCCGCCTCGGCGCGACCTTCGAGCCTCCCCTGTTGCCCATCTACCTGCGCGCCGCGGTGCCCCTGCACCTCGAGCCGTCGCCGCTCTTCGCCAGCATGCGGGCCGCGGTCGGAACGACGTTCGGCCTGCCCGTCGCCAAGCTGTACCTCGAGCTCGCGGCGGACTTCCCGCTGGGCGTGGGCGGCTCGGGCTCGCCCGACTTCTTCAGTCAGCAGACGATCTCCCTCGGCGCAGGCCTGCAGCTGAACCTGTAGCGGAGGATGCCGGAAGGGGGGGAACAGCCGCTCGCGCTCGTCCTCTCGGGGGGCGGCGCGCGCGGCGCGTACGAGGCGGGCGTCCTGCGGTACGCGCTCGGCAAGCTCGCTCCCCGCCGGGGCCGCTCCGCCCTTCCCCGGATCTTCTGCGGAACCAGCGTCGGCGCCATCAACGCCTGCGCGCTCGCCGCGCGCGCCGAGCTGCCCGACCTCGGCGTCCGCCTCCTCGCCGACCGCTGGGAGTCGCTGCGGCTGGAGGACGTCTTCAAGCTGGGCTGGGGCGACCTGGCCGCCATCGCCCGCTGGCTGGTCGGCAAGCCGGCCCCGGACGGCGTCTCCTCGCTGCTCGACGCGGGTCCGCTGGCCACTTTGGTGCGCGAGTTCATCCCCTGGCGGGCGCTGCACCAGAACGTGGCGGAGGGCGGCGTGCACGCCGTCACGCTCTCCGCCACCGACGTCGAGACGGGGCACACCGTCATCTTCGTGGAGAGCGCCGTCGACCACGCGCTCTACTCCACCGACGCCTCGGTCGAGTACGTCCCCGCGCGCCTCAAGCCGCAGCACGCGCTCGCCAGCGCCGCCATCCCCATCATCTTCCCTACCGTGCGCGTCGCCGGGCGCCTCTTCGTCGACGGCAGCGTGAGGCAGAACACGCCCATCTCCCCCGCCATCCGGATGGGCTGCGAGCGGGTGCTGGTGATCGGCCTGCGCGCCGATCCGCGGACCCTTCAAGCGCGCGCCTCGCGGAGGCAGGCGGCTTCCCACCAGGAATCGCTCTCCTCACCCCTGTACCTGTTCGGCAAGCTGCTCGACGCGCTGCTGCTCGACCGCGTCGAGAACGACCTCGCCAACCTGCGCCGGGTGAACGCGGCCCTGCACGCCCTGACGCCCGTCCTCTTGCAGGACCAGGAGGTCGCGCTCGCGCTGGTGGCGGCGGGCGGCGCGCTTCGGCCCGTGCGCGACCTGTTCATCCGGCCCAGCCAGGACCTGGGGAAGCTCGCGGCCGACGTGCTCTCGCGGCCGGCGGTACGGGCGCGGCTCTCTGGGCCCGCCGGATACTTCATGCGGCGCATGGGGGAGAATGCAGTGCAGACGCAGGACCCTTCGGACTTGCTCAGCTACCTGCT
Organism: Myxococcales bacterium; assembly: GCA_036393835.1. Taxonomy (GTDB): domain Bacteria; phylum Myxococcota; class Myxococcia; order Myxococcales; family 40CM-4-68-19; genus VBKO01. The sequence continues at coordinate 8,019 of DASWGI010000045.1, forward strand.
GTTCGACGGGGAGTATGCGAGCGAGCTGATCGCGCTGGGCGAGAGGGACGCGCACGAGGCGCGGGAGGAGCTGGAAGCGTTCCTGGGCGGGACGTGAGCGCGGGCCCGCCGGGAAGGCTGCCGGGTTGGCGGGCGGGCGGGGGGCAGCCCCTGAGAGAGGAGACAACAGTGTGGCGTCCTGCGGCGTACACGCAGGCGGGTCGCTACCCTATGCTGCCAGCTTCGAGAGGGACGGGATGTTCGAGGAACAGGAGGCGGGACCATGAGGCGGCGGGTGATGACTGCGCCCCGGCGCGGCCTCGCCGACGACCCGCTCTGGTACAAGGACGCCGTCATCTACGAGCTGCGCGTCCGCTCGTACATGGACTCGAATGGGGACGGGATCGGGGACTTCCGCGGGCTCACCGAGAAGCTCGACTACCTGCAGGACCTCGGGGTCTCGGCGCTGTGGCTCTTGCCCATCTGTCCCTCGCCCGGCAAGGACGACGGGTACGACATCTCCGACTACACGGACGTGCATCCCGACGTCGGCACGCTGGAAGACTTCAAGATCTTCCTCGACGAGGCGCACCGCCGCGGCATCCGGGTGATCACCGAGCTGGTGCTGAACCACACCAGCGACCAGCACCCGTGGTTCCAGCGCGCCCGGCGGGCGCCGCCCGGCTCGCGCGAGCGGAACTTCTACGTCTGGAGCGACACGCCGGAGCGCTACAAGGACGCGCGCATCATCTTCAAGGACTTCGAGCCGTCGAACTGGTCGTGGGACCCGGTCGCCAAGCAGTACTACTGGCACCGGTTCTTCTCCCACCAGCCGGACCTGAACTTCGACAACCCCGAGGTGCAGGAGGCGATGCTCGGGGTGGTCGACTTCTGGTTCAACCTGGGGGTCGATGGGCTGCGTCTCGACGCGGTGCCCTACCTGTACGAGCGCGACGGCACGGGCTGCGAGAACCTCCCCGAGACGCACGCCTTCCTCAAGAAGCTGCGCGCGCACGTCGACGCCCGCTTCAAGAACCGCATGCTGCTCGCGGAGGCGAACCAGTGGCCCGAGGACGCCGCCCAGTACTTCGGGCAAGGCGACGAGTGCCACATGAACTTCCACTTCCCGATCATGCCGCGGATCTTCATGTCGATGCACATGGAGGACCGGCTGCCGATCATCGACATCCTGGCGCAGACGCCGGAGCCGCCGCCCGCCTGCCAGTGGGCCATCTTCCTGCGCAACCACGACGAGCTGACGCTGGAGATGGTGACCGACGAGGAGCGCGACTACATGTACCGCGCGTTCGCCCACGACCAGGCGATGCGCATCAACCTGGGCATCCGGCGCCGCCTCGCGCCGCTCCTGGGAAACGACCGGCGCTCCATCCAGCTGATGACCGGGCTGCTCTTTTCCCTGCCCGGCACGCCCGTCATCTACTACGGCGACGAGATCGGCATGGGCGACAACGTCTTCCTCGGCGACCGCAACGGCGTGCGCACGCCGATGCAGTGGAGCGCCGACCGGAACGCCGGCTTCTCGCGCGCGAATCCGCAGCGCCTCGTCCTGCCGATCATCATCGACCCCGAGTACCACTACGAATCGCTCAACGTGGAGGCGCAGCAGCAGAACCCCAACTCGCTGCTCTGGTGGACCAAGCGGCTGGTGGCGCTGCGCAAGCGGTTCCAGGCCTTCGGCCGCGGCTCGATCGAGTTCCTCTCGCCGGACAACCCGCACGTCCTCGCCTTCACCCGCCGGCACGAGGACGAGGCCGTGCTGGTGGTGGCGAACCTCTCGCGCCGCGTGCAGTACGTCGAGCTGAACCTCGCTTCCTACAAGGGGCGCGCGCCGCTGGAGCTGTTCGGGCAGACCAAGTTCCCCGCCATCGGGGAGCTGCCCTACCTGCTCACCCTCGGCGCGCACGAGTTCTACTGGTTCTCGCTGGAGGAGCCGAAGGCGGCCGCCGACGTGGCGCGCGAGGCGGCGTACCAGCCGCCCGCGGTGGAGGCGCCGGCCGGGATGGAAGCGGCGGCGGCGGACCGCGCCCTGCTCGAGCAGGTGCTGCCCGGCTACATCGAAGGACGGCGCTGGTTCGCCGGGCGCGACCGCGACATGTCCGGCGTGCGGGTGCTCGACGTCCTGCCGCTCGGCGGCGTGCACTTCGCGGTCGCCCGGGTCGAGTTCACTCTCGGCGAGCCGGAGGACTACGTGGTTCCCCTGGCGGTGGAGACGGGCGATCGCGTCCCCTTGCTGCGCGAGCGCTCCCCGCAGGCGGTGATCGCGCACCTGCGCGCGCCGGGCCGTACCGACGAGCCCACCGCCGTCCTGCTCGATCCCAGCGCCGACGCGCCCTGGTCGGCCGTCCTGCTCGAGGCGCTGCGCGGGCGGGCGCGTGGCAAGGGCACGCTAGGGCCCGTCTGGGCCGACCTGCGCCAGGAGGTGGCGGCGGGGTCGCTCGAGCCTCGCCTGCCCCGATCGGACCACCGGCGCGCGTCGGTCGCCTATGGCGAACTCCTAATGGTCAAGCTCTATCGCCGCCTGGGCGAGGGCGTGAGCCCCGAGTTGGAGCTGAATCGCTGCCTGTCGCAGCGCGCTCCGGAGGCGCTGGTCCCGCCGCTCCTGGGCGCGGTCGAGTACCGCCCCGGCCGCTCGGAGCCGATCACGCTCGCCACGCTGCACGGCTGGGTCCGCAACGAAGGGACCGCCTGGGAGTGGGCGCGCGACGAGCTGCGCCGTTTCTACGAGCGCGCGCTGGCCAGCGGACCCGACGTCCGCCCGCCGCCGCGGCCCGCGGGAGCGACGCTGCTCGATCTCGCGGCGATGGAGCCGCCGCCCGTCCGCGAGCTGTTCATCGGCTCGCTGGCCGGCGCGCGCCTGCTGGGCCGCCGGACCGCGGAGCTGCACCTCGCGCTGGCCAACGCGACGGACGAGGGGCTGGGGACCGAGCCGTACTCGACCCTCGACCAGCGCTCCAACTACCAGACCAAGCGCAACCTGACCGGCAAGGTGCTGCGGCAGCTCAAGCTGCGCGTGCCGCGGCTCTCCGGGAAGCTCGCCGAGCTCGCCCACCACCTGCTCACGCACGAGGCGGCCCTCTACAAGCGCTTCGAGCCGCTGCTGGAGCGCCGCCTCACCGCGCGCCGCTGCCGCATCCACGGGCACTACCACCTGGGCAAGCTGCTCTACACGGGAAAGGATTTCACCGTGCTCGACTTCGAAGGCGACTCGAGCCGCCCGCTCGCCGAGCGCCGCCGCAAGCGCAGCGCCCTGCGCGACGTCGCGGCCATGGTCCGCTCGTTCGAGTACGCGGCGCAGACGGCCCTGCGCGACGCCGCGATCGTGCGCGAGGCGGACCGGGCCGCCGCCGAGCCGTGGGCGCGGCTGTGGATGACCTGGGCGCCCGCCGCTTTCCTCGGGGCCTACCTGGAGGCGACCAAGGGGTCGCCGATCGTGCCGCGCGAGCGCGCCGAGACGGAGATGCTCCTCGACACCCTCAACCTCGAGCTGGCGCTGGACGACGTCCACGTCGAGCTGGACCGGCGGCCGGACTGGGCGATGTTCGCGCTGCGCTCGCTCGAAGACACGCTCGCGTAGATCTACCTGGCGGCCACGGCGGCGGGCGGGGTGCAGCGCAGCCGCCCCAGGTCGAAGAGCGCGCCCGCGGCCTGCGGCACCTCGATGCGCGCCGTGCAGGTGCCGCCGCGGAACTCCACCGCCGCGGCGTAGCTGCCGACCGGCACTCCCTCGAGCCAGAACCGCCCTTCCGCGGAGATGGGCGAGGCGAGGTCCTTTCCCCCCGCCGACAACTGCAGCTCGCCGAAGGCGGCCGTGCCCCCGCCCTCCACCTCCAGCACGCCGGTCACGCTCTGGATCCGGTGCACGTCGAACTCGACGAGCGCGCCGCCGCGGTACGGGGAGGCGACGAGCCGCTCGACCTTGCCCACCTCGTAGTCCATGGGTACGTCGCCGTCGCGGATGGAAAGCCGGTTCCCGTAGTACGGCAGCAGGTTGGGGATGAAGAGATCGCCCCGCGAGTCGGTGGTCCCCACCTCGACGTTGTTCAGGTACCCGCGCACGTCCGGCAGGCCAGGCACGCGCAGCACCGCGAATCCGTCCTGCACCGGCCGGGCCAGGAAGAGGCGGTCGCCGGCCAGCACCACCGACCCGGAGGCGCTCGCGCTGACCGCGTTGTCGGCGCCGAACCGCTGGAAGCTCGCCTCGTAGTGGCCGAACGGGGCGTTCGCCTGCAGCTGCGCTCCGAAGTGGTCGGACGCGCCGCTCTCGCCCTGCACGATGTACCCCAGCCCGTTGCCGATGGGCAGACCGCGCTGGATGGAGGCCGCCGCCCCTCCCCCGCCCTCGCGCGCCGTCGCCGAGCTGTTCCCGACCGTCATCTCGTCGAAGCTGTAGACCAGGCTGGCGGTGGCCTCCGGCACGGCGTCCTGCCCGGCCGAGCGCGTCCGCCCCGCGCTCAGGAAGAACGTCGCGCGGCGGCTCAGGCGCACGTCGGCGCGCGCCTGCAGGAGGTCGTTCACGCCCGCGTCGCGCATGCGCGAGGCGCCGTAGTCGACCGAGAGAGTCAGGCGCCCCAGGGTCACCGAGGCGAAGACGGTCGCGTCCAGGAGCGGCCGGTCGGCCAGGGGGTCCAGCGCCGCCGTCGCGTACTGCGGAGTCATCGCCCGCACCGACACGCCGAACGCGGCGGGGCGCGCCACCAGCACGTATCCCGCCGAGCCGCCGGCACCCCAGCTTCCCGCCGCCAGCGACCCGGCCGCCGCCAGGTCGAGCTGGCCGAACGGCAGCGCCACGCTGAGCGACGGCCCGGCGCTGACCAGATCCGGGTCGGCCTCGAGCCGGTACCCGCCGGTGATCCGGTCGGTGAGCCCCAGCCTGTGCTGCGCCAGGAGGGCCGCCCGGCCGTAGGAGAAGCTCGAGGCTCCGAAGTCCTCGCGCCGCAGGCCAACGCTGTACGAGTAGTCGCTCAGCCCCTTCGCCAGCACGGTCGGCGAGGAATACGCGCGCGTGCTGTACTCCTGCGTGCGGCCGAAGGCGTCGTGCACCACGTACCGGACGCCCGACAGGCCGCTGGTGACCGGCAGGTTGGCGATCTCGAAGGGCCCCGGCGGCAGCGGCTCCCGGCGGACCAGCACGCCGTTCACGTACACGTCCAGCGTCGACGGCGTGAGCACCGCGCCGGAGACGCGCGGCAGCGGGGTGCGCACGAAGTATGGATCGAGGGAGAAGTTGCGCGACACCGAGACGCCGCCGAGGAGCAGGCTGGCGCCCAGCGTGCCCGTCGAGGCGAAGGCGTCGCCCGCCACCCAGCGCCGCAACGCCGCGGGCTGGTCGACCGTGAAGTTGCTCAGGCCGCGGGAGAAGCCCGAGGGAGTCTGGGACAGGCCGGTGTAAAGCAGGTTGCCACGCACGCTGACCCCGAGCTCCCCGAACCCGGAGATGACTTGTGGCGAGGCGTACTGGAGGGCGTAGTTGGCGAACGCGCTGGTATCGGTGCGCAGCACCAGGTCCCGCGGGCGCTGCACGGGCGTGAGGTCCAGGTGGGTGACGGGCAACAGCTCCGCCTGCGCGGTCAGGCGCAGCTCGAGGGAAGGCTCGTCGAACCGGAAGGCGATGCCCGGAGCCAGCGAGCGGAGCGCCACGTGCTGCTTGCCGTCGATCTGCTCCCGCTGCCCGGCGAAGCCGGTCAGCCCGGCGCGCTCGAGGTCCTCGACGGGCGCGAGCACGTCCTCGCCGCGCAGCCGTACCAGGACGCTGTCCTTGGGCGCCTCGTTGACGAACAGGTCCACGTAGACGGGCTGGTCCTGCGCGGCGCGCGCCGCGCCGGCGAGGAGGACCAGCGCCAGCAGGCTACGGCGCACAGGCCGACGGCTCCGCCGGCGCGCGCTGCTCGAACCTGTCGCCGTTGTCGGCGGTCACGCTGGCCACCAGCGCGGCCAGACCCGCGCAGCCCTTCGGCAGCTCGAAGTCGTAGTCCAGCGCGCCGCCCGCCAGCACGTACCAGCCGCGCTGCTCGCGCTCGAACAGCACCGCGCCGGACGCGTCCACGCCGCGCAGCTTCACCGCGTCCTCGCGGAAATGGACGGTGCCTTGGTTGACGACATGGAACGAGGCGCGCCCCCCGCGCGCCCCCAGTCCTTCGATCGACCGCCGCTCCACCGCGCGCGCCGGCGCCAGGAACACCGGCACCCCCACCCGCGTCAGCACCCGTACTTCCGAGCTGGGCTGGGCGGGCCGCTCGGTGGGCGGCAGCTCCTCCACGAACACCCGGTAGGTCTTCTCCACCAGGCCGAACGGGGTGCCCACCCCCACCCGCACGTTGCGCTCCTCACCCGGCTTGAGGGTGAAGAGCGCGGGGAAGAAGAGGACCTCGCTGGTGGGCGCGAGCTGCAGCTCGCCGCGTGAGGTCTGGTTCCAGCTGGTCGCGCTCACCTGGTACCGGACCGCGTCCGGTCCGTCGTTGCGCAGGGTGAGCATGGCCTTCGTCGTCTGCGGCGAGAGGCGGAGCTGGATGGGCGTGACGTTCAGGCCGCCCGCGCGCGCGCTGGAGGCGGTCAAGGCGAGTGCGATCAGCGCGGCGCGGGCGGTCTGCACGAGAGTTCCTAGAAGTTGACCGTGGCGGTGACGGTGTCGGTGTAGCTACCGACCGAGACGTCCTGGCCCGCGGGGATGCGGCCAAAGACGGTGTGGGGCGTCCCGGCGCCGGCGCCGATGGGGCCGAAGGCAGGCCAGGTGACCAGGCCAGCGCCCGCGTTCGACCAGAGCGTGCCGCCCGCCGAGTCCGAGTACAGCGCGTACTGCAGCGAGTCGGTGCCGTTCGACATGAACCGGTTGCCGGCCGCGGCGTGGATGCCGAGGTCGAGGCCGACCGTCACGCCGGTCGAGCCCTTGGTGCACAGCACCGTGACCGTGGTGTTCACGTCGAGCGCCGTGGTCTTGTTCGCCACCACCGGGTCGTACGCCCCGAAGTTCAGGTCGGTGGCGGAGATGGTGCAGTTGGCGGACACGCTGCTGCTGACGTTGAACGTCGTCGACTTGCTGGCCGCGACCGCCGAGTGAGCCGTGAAGAGCAGCGCGGCGGCGGCGGCGAGGGTGAGGATACGGGTCTTCACGATTCTCTCCTGGGAAGGTGGTGAATGTCTCCAGTGACACCGTATCGATTCGCCAACCCTGTGTCAAACGTTTGACGCTATGTTTCGATAACGAAACCGGGGATTTGGTAATGCCGTGTGGGCCGGTGCAGGAGGCTAGAAGTTCACCGTGGCCGTAACGGTGTCGCTGTAGCTGCCCACCGCGACGTCCTGCCCGGCGGGGATCTGCGCCTGGACGGTGAAGCTGCGGGCCGCCTTGCTGGGCGAGACGCCGGCGTTCAGCGGGTTGGCCGCGCCGATGTCCGTCCACACCGCGCCGTTCCCCGGCGCGGCGGCCGGCTGGAACAGCTCGTAGCCGAGCCGGTTCGCGCCGTTGGCCATCGCGCGCGTGACGCCGGCGACCGCGCCCGCGTTGCTCCCTGCATTGAGGCCGATGCTCGGCCCCGAGCCCTTGGTGCAGGCGATGGTCACGGTGCCGGTGGCGGTCGCCGCCGCAGCGGCGTTGGCGCCTATCGGATCGTACGTGAAGCTGATGCCGGTCGCGCTGATGGTGCAGTTCGCCGACACCGAGGCGGTCACGGTGAAGGTGGTCGTCGCGGTGGCGGCGATCGCTCCGCCGGCGCCGAGGGCGCAGGCGCAGGCGGCGAGCAGCAGGAACCGCAGCTTCATGTAAAAAATCATGTTACATGAAACGCGCGATGTCAAAAGTCTGGCAGTAGTTTTGCTAGGTGGATCTGCACGGATCTGCGCGCCTGTGTGCAAAACGCGCAGACTAGGAATCGCAAACGTTGACGGCCGCCGCCGGGATGGAGAAAACTACACCCATGCGCTTCGCGTCGATCGCCGCCGGGGTCTGCTTGCTGGCCGCGGCCGGGGCGCGCGCGGCGCCCTCGTGCAAGAACCTGGGCGCCTCGCTGACGTTCGGACCGGCCGGATACAACGTCTACAGCCCGGCCGACGTCACCCAGGTGGGCAGCATCACCTACTCCTGCCCACCGCCGACCGCGGCGGTGGTCAGCCTGAGCGCCAGCGGGAACGGAGCGTATCGCCCGCGGCAGATGATCTCCGGCGCGAACACCCTGAACTACGAGGTCTACTTCGACGCCGCCCTGACCATCGTGTGGGGGGTGGGGGCGGACAGCCACCCGGTCGCGGCCGGCAATGGCGCCACCGTCCCGTTGTACGGGCGAATCTTCGCTCTGCAAGATGCCGCCGTCGGGACCTACTCCGACACCATCACCGTGACCTTCAATTTCTGATCGGCGGCGCGCCGTCGGGGAACAGCGTCACCACCACCTCGGCTCCGCCCGCCGCGGGCGCGAACGCGAGCTGCCGTCCGGCGGCAGCGGGCACCACCAGCGCACGCTGCCCCTCTCGCGGGAGCCGCGTTCCATCGCTCAGGCGCATGGGCGCGCCGCTGCGCTGCTCGAGCAGCACCGCGGCGCCGCTTCCCCCGAACGACCGCGACTCGAAGCCCAACCCGGCCGCGCCCGCGCTGGCCACGACCCGCGCGGAGGAGACGACCTCGGCGCCGACGCGGAACGACGCGCGCCGACCCGCGAGGACGGGCCCGGCCGCGACCAGAGCGGCGGCGATCGGCGCGAGGCGCATGTAGGGCAACGTGCGCTTTTCGCAGACGGCTTGCAAGCACGCGGGATCACCCGCGCAGGAAAGCGCCCACCTGCGCCACCAGCCGCTCGCGCAAGGCCACATCCATCCTCAGCCTTTCCAGCGTCTGCGCGATGGCCTGCCTGGCGCCTTCGATGGGGTGGGCGGCGAGAAACGCCTCCACTTCCTTCAGGTGACGCCGCTCGGGCAGCGCGCCCAGCGCTTCCACCAGCCGCCGCAGCAGCATCGGCGAGTCCGCCTTCCTGCGCACGTCGGGCCACCTCTGCTGCACCAGCGCCCAGGCCGGTTCGCGCGTGGCCCGGTTCCCCAGCAGCGTGCCCATGTAGCTGGGGAAGTCCTGCATGCGCACCACCTCGGAGAGGGAGAGCTGCACCGCATCTGGGACCAGCTCGGGGCGCTCCACCATCGCGAGCGCGTGGAGGAACCGGCGCTTGGCCGCGGGGTCCAGCTCTGCCTCGGCCCGCCGGCGCAACTCGACAAATCGCGGGCGGTCCGCGGTGCGCGCCGCGGCGGCGACCAACACGTCGAGCAGGTTGGGGTCCAGGGGCTGCGGCTGCGGCGCGACCAGGCGGCGGAACCGCTCCTGCGCCTCCTCGACCGCCTGCGGATCCCGCGCGACCAGCGCCAGCGCGCGCAGGACGGCCGCGCGGCGCAAGCGGCGCTCGTCGTCCTCGCCCTCGCGCGCATCCCAGCCCAGCTCGCCTCCCGCCGGGGCGAACAGGCGGCGGATCCAGGACTGCAGCGCCGGGCGGTCCGCGTCGGACACGCCGCGGTACTCGATCCACGAGAGGCGCGACACCACCTCCTCGAGGACGGAATGGTCGGTCTCGCGCCGCGCGACGCCTTCGAGCAGCCTGAGGAACCCGTCCACCTCGAGGGCGCCGGCGCGGACCAATGCCCACTGGTCGGAGACGAGGTTCATGCGCTCCTCGGACTCGAGCTCGGGGAGCGCCTCGATGAGCCGCCGCAGCAGAGGCGCCTCGTACGCCACGCGGTAGAAGCCGCGCGCCCCCGCGTTGGCCAGCACCCAGCCCGGCTCGCCCTGGGCCTCCAGCGAGACCGCCCGCTCCTCGCCGCGGAGCAGCTCGCGCTGCTCGCGCACGCCGCCGCGGTCGCGGTAGCGGAGCACGATCGGCACCAGCCAGCGCGTCGGGGGACCCTCCTCCTTCGCCTCCGGATCGGAAAAGAAGCGCCGCTGGCGCAGCACGATGCGCCCTCCCTGCTCCGCGACGCTCACCAGCGGGTAGCCGACCCGCCGGATCCAGCCGTTCGCCAGCTCGAGGATCGGCTGCCCGGAGGCCTCGTCGAGCGCGCCCCACAGATCGTCGGCGGTGGCGTTCGCCTCGCGGTACCTGCGCATGTAGAGCCGGATGCCGTCGCGGAAGCGCTCCTCGCCCAGGTAGCTCTCGATCATGCGCAGGATGGCGCCGCCCTTCTCGTAGGTGATGGCGTCGAACGACTCGCCCGCTTCCTGCGCGTTCTTCACCTCGGCGCGGATGGGATGCGAGCTCTTGAGCGCGTCGAGGTGGAGCGCCGCGCCCTTGCCCACTTCGAAGTCGGCCCACACCCGCCAGCGCGGCTTCCAGACGTCGACGATCTTGTAGGCCATCCAGGTGGCGAACGCCTCGTTGAGCCACAGGTCGTCCCACCACACCATGGTGACCAGGTTGCCGAACCACTGGTGGGCGAGCTCGTGCGTGATCACCTCGGCGACGCGCTTCTGCACGTTGAGCGGCGCGGTCTTGGGATCGAGCAGCAGCGCCACCTCGCGGAAGGTGACCGCGCCGGCGTTCTCCATGGCGCCGGCCTCGAAGTCCGGAACGCCGATCTGATCCAGCTTGCCGTAGGCGTACGGCTGGCCGAAGTAGTCCTCCAGGAGCGGCAGCACCGCCGCGGCGCACTCCTGCGCGAAACCGGTGAGGTGCCGCTTGGGAGGGACGGCCCAGGTGCGGATGGGGACGCCGCGGACGGTCGCGGGGTCGCTCGCGGAGAGGTCGCCCACGCAGAGGGCGACCAGGTAGCTGGAGAGCGGCGGCGTCTCGCTGAAGACGACCGTGCGCCGCCCGTCTTCCCCCGGCTCGTCCCTCACGATACGGCCGTTGGAGATGGCGGCCGCGCCCTGAGAGATCTGAAGAAGCTGGATGTTCCAGCGCGCCTTGAAGGCAGGCTCGTCGAAGCAGGGGAAGACGCGGCGCGCGTCGGCGGCCTCGAACTGCGTCACCGCCACGGGGCCGGCGCGGTACAGGCCGCGCAAGCCGGGGGAGAACTTGCCGCGCCAGGCGAGGTCGACCACCGCGGACCCCGCGGGGACCTCCTCGTCGAAGTGGAGGGTGACGGTCTCGCTCTCCGCGTCCGGCTCGATGCGCGCGGCGCGGACCGTCTTGCCCCCGACACGCACGCGCGCCCTCTCGACGTTCAGCTCGAGCGCGTGGAGGATCAGCTCGCGCCGGGGCCTGGTGAGGCCGACTTCCAGCTCGAGCCGCCCTTCGAACGTGCCGGCCTCGAGGACCGGGGCGAGGTGCGCGGCGTAGCGCACGGGACGCGCGTCGAGCGGCAGGCGGAAGTCCTTGCCCAGCCCCAAGGTGCACCTCCGGAAATGGCCCGCCCTTGTATCGCATCCGGAGAGGGACGGGGGAAACCCCGCCCGGCGATCGACCGGCAGACGACTCGGCCGCCGGCCGGAGCACCACGCACCTCGACCTGGAACGCGACCGCGATCGCGACCGCGACCCCGACCCTGACCTCGACCTCCACCCCGACCTCGCCCTAAGTTCCGCCCGTGAAGCGTGTCCTGGTCGTCCAGCACGAACCGTTCGAGGGACCAGGCACGCTGGGCCAGGCGCTATCCGGGTGCGAGCTGCAGCTCGTGCGGACTTTCGCGGGCGACCCGGTGCCCGCGAGGCTGGCGGAGGACGGCCTGGTCGTGCTCGGCGGCGGGATGGGCGTCTACGAGGCCGATCGGCATCCGCACCTGCGCGACGAGATGAGGCTGCTGGAAGCGGCCGTGCGGGACGGGCGGCCCGCCTTGGGCATCTGCCTGGGCAGCCAGCTGCTCGCGGCCGCGCTCGGCGGCTCGGTGGTCAAGGCGCCGCGGAAGGAGATCGGCTGGTTCGAGGTGGACCTGCTGCCGGCAACTACCGACGACGCGCTGTTCGCGGGCGCCCCCGCGTCCTTCGCCGCGTTCCACTGGCACGGCGACGCGTTCACGCTCCCACGCGGGGCCGTGCCGCTCGCCGCCACCGCGATGACGCCATTGCAGGCGTTCCGAGCCGGAGCGCGCGCCTGGGGCGTCCAGTTCCACCTCGAGACCGACCGGCAGGTGCTGGAGGCGATGCTCGCCTCGGGCGCGGAGGAGCTGCGCGACGCGGGAGCCGACGCGGCGCGCATCCAGGCGCGCGCCGCCGCCGAGCTGCCCCGGCTGCGCGAGCTGGCGCTCCAGGTCTTCGCTCGCTGGGCGGCGCTCCTCTGATCAGCCGCCGCCCTGTCCGGCGGCGACTAGGCTCGCTGCTTCGACGCCGGGGCGTCGCCGAACGCCTGGTCCATGAGCAGCTGCTGCTCGTAGCGGTGCGCGGCGGCGCTGCCCGTCGCGGGACTGGCGCTCTCCGCCCGGCTGACGCAGGTGATGCGCCGCAGCGAGTAGCGCGCCCGCAGGTAGTACCAGGCGCCCATGTTGAACGGTTCCTCCTGCACCCAGACGAGCTTGGCGGACTCCGGATGGATCGAGAGCGCCTTGGTCAGCTCCTCCGGATCCAGCGGGTAGAGCTGCTCGATGCGCACCAGCGCTACATCGTCGCGCTGCTTCAGCTCGCGGGCCGCGAGGAGGTCGTAGTAGACCTTGCCCGAGCTGAGCAGGATCCGCTTCACCTTGCGCGGGCTGACGGAGCGGTCGGGGATGATGCGCTGGAACCCGCCCTCCGAGAGGTCGGTCAGGGTCGACACGGCGTGCTTGTGCCGCAGCAGGCTCTTGGGCGTCATGATCACCAGCGGCTTGCGCCAGGGGCGGAGCACCTGCCGCCGCAGGGCGTGGAAGTACTGGGCCGGCGTGGTCAGGTTGCAGACCTGCATGTTGTCCTCGCCGGCGAGCTGGAGGAAGCGCTCCAGGCGCGCCGAGGAGTGCTCTGGCCCCTGCCCCTCGAAGCCGTGGGGCAGGAGCAGCACGGCGCCCGACAGGCGGTTCCACTTGTCCTCGGCCGAGGAGAGGAACTGGTCGATGATCACCTGGGCGCCGTTGGTGAAGTCGCCGAACTGGGCTTCCCAGCAGGTGAGCCACTCGGGCGTGTCGAGCGAGAACCCGTAGTCGAAGCCGAGCACGCCGGCCTCGCTCAGCGGGCTGTCGTAGATCTCGAAGCGCCCCTGCCCGGGTCGGAGGTTCGCGAGCGGCGTGTACCGGCGCCCGTTCCGCACGTCCGAAAGCACCGCGTGCCGCTGCGAGAACGTCCCGCGCCGGCTGTCCTGGCCGCTGAAGCGGATCGGCGTCCCCTCGTCGAGCAGGGTGGCGAAGGCGAGGTGCTCTCCGGTGGCCCAGTCGAACGGCTCCTCGCCGCTGCCCTCGGCGAGCTTGGCGCGCGCCTCGAGCAGCTTGGCGATCTTCTCGTGCGGGGTGAAGTCCGCCGGCACCACGGAGGTGGCGCGCAACAGCTCGCGAAGCTTCGGCAGCGGGACGGAGGTCGGGACCTCCGGCGTGTCCTTGTCCGGGCCGCCCCGGTACTTCGACCAGAGGCCCGCCATCGCGCTCTGCGTCCGCTTGGCGCCCGTCTTGCGCGTTCGCTCCAGCTCCTCCTCCAGCTGCTGCACGCGGGCGTGCATCAGCTCCTCGGCCTCCTGCAGAGTGGCGATGCCGCTCTCGGCCAGCTTGCGCGCGTAGATGGCGCGCGCGGGCGGCTTGCGCCGGATGACCTCGTACATCACCGGCTGGGTGAAGCTGGGCTCGTCGGCCTCGTTGTGCCCGTACTTCCGGTAGCAGTACAGATCGATGAGCACGTCCTGCCCGAAGGTCTGGCGGTAGTCGACCGCGAGCTGCACCGCCCAGACGACCGCCTCGGGATCCTCGCCGTTCACGTGGAAGACCGGCGCGCGCAGCACGCGGGCGATGTCCGTGCAGTACGGCGTCGAGCGCGCGTCCTCCGGATTGGTGGTGAAGCCGACCTGGTTGTTGATGACCACGTGGATGGTGCCGCCGGTGGCGTAGCCTTCGAGGTTGGCGAGGTTCAGGGTCTCGGCCACCAGCCCCTGACCGGCGAAGGCCGCGTCGCCGTGGATGAGCACGGGGAGCACCTTCTTGCGCTCCGGGTCGCGCGGCTCGTCGCGGTCCTGCTTGGCGCGAACGCGACCCTCGACGACGGTGTTCACCCATTCGAGATGGCTGGGGTTGAAGGCGAGCGACAGGTGGAGATGCTTGCCGCTGCGGGTCACCCGGTCTGACGAGTACCCGAGGTGGTACTTCACGTCGCCGCGCCCCATCAGCTCCTGCGCGTCC
>DASWGI010000046.1:0-25621 GCA_036393835.1 Myxococcales bacterium
TGGTGATCGAGGGAGAGAGGCCCTTCGCGCTGGGAGACGGGCGGCGTTTCTACGAGGTGGGCATCCGCAGCGGGCCGTTCCGGCTCGAGGTCCCCTATCCGCGGCCGATCGATCGGCGCCGCGTCGAGGCCCGCTACGACGCCGGCATCCTGGTGGTGACCCTTCCTTGGAGCGCGCCTGCATGAGCCCCGCGGAAGGCCGCGAGCACCCCGAGATCCCCAAGGCCCTGCCCCTCCTCCCGCTGCGCGACACGGTCGTGTTCCCGTACTCGGTGGTGCCTCTCATCGCCATCGGCGAGTCGCAGGTCCGGCTCGTCGAGGACGCGATGCGCGGCTCGCGGATGCTGGGCCTGTTCCTGCAGAACGGCGAGGCGGAGAAGCCGTCGCCGGCCGACCTGCGCACGACGGGCACCGCCGCGCTGGTGCACCGCATGACCCGCCGGCCGGACGGCGCGCTGCAGATGGTCGTGCAGGGCATGGCGCGCATCCGGATCTCCCGCATCACGCAGGTGGAACCCTACCTCTCGGGGTTGATCGAGCCGGCCCCGGAGCAAGGCGGCGTGGGGATCGAGTTCGACGCGCTCGCGAACACCGCGCGCGACCTCTTCCAGAGGCTGGTGGCGGCCTCGCCGCAGATGCCGAAGGCGCTGGGGGAGGCGCTCTCCGCCATCTCCGCGCCGCTGCAGCTCGCGTACCTGATCGCCTCGGCGATGCCGATGTCCACCGAGGAGCGCCAGGAGATCCTCGAGCTGGACTCGGTCGCCGAGAAGCTCCGGCGCCTGGTGTCCGCCATCCAGCGCCAGCTCGCCGTGGCGGAGCTGGAGCACCGCATCGCCGCCGAGACCGAGCAGCACCTGGGAAAGCAGCAGCGCGAGCACCTGCTCCGCGAGCGGCTGCGCACCATCCAGCGCGAGCTGGGCGAGGACGACGACCCGGACCGCGCCGCAGTCGAGGACCTGCGCAAGAAGATCGAGTCCCTGCCGCTGCCCGAGGAGGCGCGCCGCGAGGCCGAGCGGGAGCTCGGGCGTCTCGCCCGCATGCCGCCCGTGTCGGCCGAGCACGGGATGATCCGCGCCTGGCTGGACTGGCTGACCTCGCTCCCCTGGGGCAAGACCACCGCGGTCCCCATAGATCTGAAGAAGGCGCGCAAGATCCTCGACGAGGACCACCACGACCTGGAGAAGATCAAGCAGCGCATCGTCGAATCGCTGGCGGTCAAGAAGCTGCGCGAGGAACGGCAGCGAGCGGCCGAGGACGATTCCGCGGGCGAGCCGATCCTCTGCCTGGTCGGACCGCCGGGCGTGGGCAAGACCTCGCTGGGGCAGTCGATCGCGCGCGCCACGGGCCGCCAGTTCGTGCGCATCTCGCTGGGCGGCGTGCACGACGAGGCCGAGATCCGCGGGCACCGCCGCACGTACATCGGCGCGATGCCCGGCCGCATCGTGCAGGCGCTCCGGCGCGCGGGGAGCAGCGACCCGGTCTTCATGCTCGACGAGATCGACAAGCTGGGGGCGAGCTTCCACGGGGACCCCGCCGCCGCCCTGCTGGAGGTGCTCGATCCCGCGCAGAACCGGACCTTCACCGACACCTATCTGGGCGTCCCGTTCGACCTGTCGCGGGTCCTCTTCCTCTGCACCGCCAACACCTTCGACACCATCGCGCCGCCGCTGCTCGACCGCATGGAAGTGGTCCCGCTCTCCGGCTACACCGAGGAGGAGAAGCTGCGCATCGCGCGCAGCCACCTGTTGCCCAAACAGCTCCGCGCCCACGGCCTGCGCGAGGGCGAAGTGCAGATCCCGGACGAGCTGCTGCGCCGCGTGATCCGCGAGTACACGCGCGAGGCCGGCGTGCGCGGCCTGGAGCGCGCGATCGCGGCGCTGATGCGCAAGGCGGCGCTGCGGATCGGCGAGGGGGCGCCCGCCCCGGTGACGCTCTCGGAGGCCGACGTGAAGGAGGCGCTCGGGCGCCCGCGGTTCCACGCCGAGCTGGCGGAGCGGGTCGATCGGCCCGGCGTCGCCACCGGGCTGGCGTGGACTCCCGCGGGAGGCGACGTGCTGTTCGTCGAGGCGGCGCTGGTCCCGGCGACGGGCGGCGGCACCCTGCAGCTCACCGGCATGCTGGGCGAGGTGATGCGCGAGTCGGCGCAGGCGGCGCTCACCTTCCTCCGCTCGAACGGCGCCCGGCTGGGCCTTCTGGAGGGCGCGCTGGACGGCAAGACGGTGCACGTCCACGTCCCCGCCGGCGCCACTCCCAAGGACGGCCCCTCGGCCGGAGTGACCATCCTCACCGCCCTCGCCTCGGCCGCCCGGCAGCGGCCCGTGCGCAGCGACCTGGCGATGACGGGCGAGATCACGCTGCGCGGGAAGGTGCTGCCGGTCGGCGGCATCAAGGAGAAGGTGCTCGCCGCGTACCGGGCGGGCGTCAAGGACGTGGTCCTGCCGCGCCTGAACGAACCGGACCTCGAAGACGTCCCCGAGGAGGTGCGGCGGACGATGCGCTTCACGCCCGTCGACTCGGCCGACGAGGTCCTGCGCGAGGCCTTCCCGGAGCAAGCCTCGCCCGAGCTGGAGCCGGAGGCGTGCGAGACCGGCGAGGAGCGTCCCTCGCTGCAGTGAGGTCAGGCCCGCGCGAAGCGCGGCAGCCGGACCAGGAACCGCGTGCCCTGCTTGCGCTCGGAGGTGACGTCGATGCTTCCGCCGTGCGCCTCCACCACCGCGCGCACGATGAACAGGCCGAGCCCGAGGTTTCTGCGACCCTTGCCGGGGCCGGGCTCGCGGCCCCTCTTGAACGGGTCGAACAGGTGGGGCAGCAGATCGGCCGGGATGGGCTCGCCCAGGTTGTGGACCGTCAGGGTCCAGTCGTTCTCGCCGCCCCGGCTCTCGATGGTGACCGGCTCGTCCTCCGGCCCGTACTGCAGGGCGTTGGAGGCAAGGTTCGAGAGGACCTGCTCGAGCCGGGACGCGTCCCAGCGGCCGCTGCCGTCGCCCTCGACCCGCAGCCGGATGTCGCGTCCCGGATGGGCTGCCTTCAGCTCCTCGACGATGCGGGCCGAGAGCTCGTGCCCGTCGGTCGGCCGGCGCCTCACCTCGATCCCGCCCCCCAGGCGCACCTTGGTCAGGTCGAGCAGGTCGCCGATGATCGCGTCCATGCGCTCCGCGCTCGACACGATGCGCGAGGCGACCCGGACCGCTTCTGCCGAGGCGCGCGGAGCGCGGCGAAGCACCGAGGCGCCCATCAGGATCGCGTTCAGGGGATTGCGCAGATCGTGGCTGACGATCGCCAGCACCCTCTCGCGCAGCTCGAGGGTGCGCTTCTGCTCGGTGAGGTCGTGGGTCACGGTGGCGAGCGCGACGGGCTGATCGGTCCGCCGGTCGCGGAGCACGAAGACGTTCGCCCAGACCTGGATCGGTTCCCCCGTGAGGACGTTGCGGAAGCGAAGCTCCCCGGTGCGCTGCCCTTGCGCGATCGCCGCCGCGACCGCGTCGCGCAACAGGCCGTGGTCTTCCGGGAAGACGTAGTCGAACATGGTCATGCGCGGGACCCGCGCGGGATCCGCGATGCCGACCAGCTTCTGGCCCGCTGAGTTGACGAAGACCAGCTGTCCTTCCAGCGTGGCGATGCCCATGAACTCGGAGCTCTCCTCGACGACGGAGACGAACCGGTAGCTGTCCTCCAGCGCCAGGCTCAGCGCCACCTGCGTGCTCTTCAGCTCGGTGACGTCCTCGAAGGCGGAAACCACGACCGCCGGGTGCCCGTGCTCCGCCTCGAGGACCTCGGAGTTGATCAGCAGGGACCTGGTCCCCTGCGGCGTCTGCCAGTCCGTCTCGAAGCCATGGAGCCTCTCGCCGCGGGCCGCGCGGACGCCCGGCATCTGGTCGTCCTCGATCCGCTTCCCCCGCGCATCCGTGCAGTAGGAGTCCTCCTGGTCCTCCGCGCTCGAGTGCGCCCTCGGGAACACGCCGCCCGCCATCCCGTCCGCCGCCTTGTTCGACAGGAGGATCCGGGCCGTGCCGGGCTCGATGAGGGCCACCCCCACCGGGAGCACGTCGAGCACCGACTCGAGCCACTCCTGCTGCTCCGCCAGGTTCGCAGCGCGCGCCTGGACCAAGCGCTCCACCCGTTTCCGCTCGATCCCGGTGGCGATCATGTCCGCGACGCCGCTCATCGCATCGATCGCCTGCTCCGCCAGCGGCCTTCCCGCGTACACGGCCATCACCCCAGCGAGGCGATCCTCCACCACCAGCGGATACCCGGCGAAGGCCGTCAGCCGATTGCGCCTGGCCCAGGCTGGATCCGTCGTCAGCGGGTCGCTTTCCAACTGGTTGGTCAGGTGGGGCCTTCGCTCCTGCGCGATCCACCCCACCTTGTACGAGCCGACCGGCACGCGTTCGTGCTTGCCGTTCAGCTCGCAGCTGCCCCCTCTCGCGCGCGGGACGAGCACCTGCTCGTCCGACAAGGTCCAGATGGCCGCGCAGGGAACCTGGAGCTGGCGGGCCAGGGCGTCGGCGCAGCGCTGGAGCATCCCGTCGAGCTCGGCGGCGCCGGCGACCGCCGCGCCGACTTCCGCCGCGAGCGACATCTGGACGGCGCGAAGCTCGGCGTCCGCGCGCGCGGCCTGCTCGCGCGCAAGGAGCCTCGCCCCGTGCACGGCGATGGCCGCCTGGTCCGCGGCGACCTGGAGGAGGAAACCATCGGCGGCGGTGGGAAAGCTCGCCCGGCGCGCGCCGACCACCACCACGCAGCCCTCGCCGGGAAACCGCTGCTCGACCCGGGCCAGTCGCAGCATCCCCCCACCTGACGCCGGCGCCACCCACGTCCGGAGCGGCGCCGCTTCCGCCCCCGGGGTGGGCTGCAGCTCGCCGGCCACCTCGCGGGTGACGTCGCACGACTCCGGCCAGGCATGCTCCAGCGTCTGGCCGGCTCCCGCGTCATTCAGGCGGACGAACGCGCAGTCCAGGCGGAGGAGGCTGACCAGCACGTCGAGGAGGTCGCTGGCGATCCACTCCTGGTCCTTCTCCTTCCACAGCGCCGGCAGCGCGAGCAGCGCCACCAGGTCACGCACGCGGCTGCGGGAGACGCCGCCTTCGTCGCCGGCTTCCCGCCGCTCGCCCTCTCCCGGAGAGCGGTCAGTCTCTGGCGCGCTCACGCAGCTCGCTCAGGAAGTCGGTGCTCTCGCCCATCGCGCCTCCATCCGCGGGTCCGGTGCGGAGAACCGGTCGAGCCCGCGCCCGCTGCCAAGATCGGTCATCGGGTGTACGTGTCAATCCGCGCGGACGCGCAGACGTCGGGCGAACAGCGCCCGGGTTGCGCCGGCCGCCCAACGTCGCTACCGGAGTGGGAAGCCCTCCGGACGGGAGCCAACCGTGGACACTCGGACCTGGATCGTGCTGGCGGATGCGGCGAGCGCGCGCATGTACGCGCCGCAGGCGAATGTACGCGATTGGACGCTCGCGGCGGAGCTTTCGCACCCGCAGAGCCGCGCGAGGGAGTCGGAGCTGGGCCGGGACAAGCCCGGCCGGGACAAGCCCGGCCGGGTCAAGCAGAGCGCCGGCGGCCGTTCGGCCATGGAACGCCCCACCCCGCGCAAGAAGGTCGAGATGGAGAAGTTCGCCCGTCAGATCGCGGAGGCCCTCGACGACGCGCTGGTGAGGAAAGCGTACGAGCGGCTGGTGCTCGTCGCCCCGCCTGCGTTCTTGGGGGTGCTGCGCGGTACGCTCGCCGAACGGGTGGCGCAGCGCATCTCCGCCACGATCGAGAAAGACTACCTGCACCTCGACCCGCCCGAGCTGCGCGAGCGCGTGCGCGAGCAGCTCGGGGCCAGGTAGACGGGCGGAGGCGGGCGGCCGTACCTCACCGCGCGCCGCCCCGCCCCGCCGCCGCCCTCAGTGGACCGCCGGCCGGGGCGGCTCCCGGTCGCGGCCGCGGCCAGCGCCGCCATCGCCGCCTGCGGGGGCCGCCGCCGCGCGTTCCGCGGCCGCGCCGGCCCGCTTCTCCCAGGTGACGCGGTCGGCCTCGGAGTCGTACTTGAACGTCACCACGTCGCCTTCGCCGATGTCGCCCTTCAGCATCGCGGAGGCCAGCTCCGTCTCGACCAGCGACCGGATCTGCCGCCGCAGCTCGCGCGCGCCATACTCCGGCCGGTAGCCGACGTCCGCCAGGTGGTCGACCAGGGACTGCTCGAACTCCAACGTGATGCCTTGCCCCTTCGCCAGCCTCTTGACGCGCTCGAGCTGCAGGCCGACGATCTTCCGGATCTGCTCGCGGTCCAGCGCGTGGAAGACGATGATCTCGTCGATGCGGTTCAAGAACTCCGGCCGCAGGTACTTGCGCAGGAGGACCAGCAGGTCTTCCTTCAGCTTGTCGTAGTCCTTCCGCTCGCCCTCGGGCGCCTGCAGGTTGCGCTGGATCAGCTCGGAACCGACGTTGCTGGTCGCGATGATGACGGTGTTGGTGAAGTCGATGACCCGGCCCTTGCCGTCGGTGAGCCGGCCGTCGTCGAAGACCTGCAGCAGGATGTTCTGCACGTCGGGGTGGGCCTTCTCGAACTCGTCGAGCAGGAGCACGCTGTAGGGCCGCCGGCGCACGCGTTCGGTCAGCTGGCCACCTTCCTCGAAGCCGACGTACCCGGGAGGAGCTCCGATCAGGCGGGCCACCGTGTGCCGCTCCTGGTACTCGCTCATGTCGATGCGGATCATCGCGTCTTCGTCGCCGAAGACGACCTCCGCGAGCGCCTTGGCCAGCTCGGTCTTGCCGACGCCGGTGGGCCCCAGGAAGTAGAAAGTCGCGATCGGCCGGCGGCCTTCCCTCAGGCCGGCGCGGGCCATGCGCACCGCCTCGCTCACCGCAAGGGCCGCTTCGTCCTGGCCGACCACCCGCTGGTGCAGCCGCTCCTCCATCTTGAGCAGCCGCTCGCGCTCCTCCAGGGTCAGCTCGTTCACCGGCACGCCGGTGAGCCGCGAGATGATCTCCGCCACGTCGCTGACGTTCACTTCTCCCGTGCTGGACCGCCGGATCCTCTCCCACTCCTCGACCTTCTTGTCGTATTCCTTCTGCCGTTCGTCCAGGCGCTTCTCCAGCTCCTTGGTCCGGTCGTGGTTCTTGCGGCTGCGGGCGTAGTCGCGCTCGCGCTTAAGCTGCTGCAGCCCGGCGTCCGCCTCGACGAGCTCCACCGGCCGCGAGGTGCTGCGCAGCCTCACCCGCGCGGCGGCCTGGTCGATGATGTCGATGGCCTTGTCGGGGAGGTACCGGCCCCGGATGTACCGGTCGGAGAGCTCCGCCGCAGCGACGATCGCCTCCTCGAGGATGGTCACCTTGTGGTGCGCCTCGAGGACGTCGCGCAGGCCTTGCAGGATGACGATGGTCTGCTCGACGGTCGGCTCGCTCACCAGCACCGGCTGGAAGCGCCGCTCCAGGGCCGCGTCCTTCTCGACGTGCTTCTGGTACTCGTTGAGCGTGGTGGCGCCGATCAGGTGCAGCTCGCCGCGCGCCAGCATCGGCTTGAACGCGTTGGCGATGTCGAGCCCGCCCTCTCCGCCGGTCGCACCTGCGCCGATGATGGTGTGCAGCTCGTCGATGAAGAGGATCAGGTTGTCCTGCTGGGCGGAGATCTCTTCGAGAAGCTGCTTGACGCGCTCCTCGAACTGGCCGCGGTACTGCGTGCCCGCGACCAGCGAGGTGACGATCAGCTCCACCACCCGCTTGCCGCGCAACGGCTCGGGGACCTCTCCCGCCAGCATGCGCTGCGCAAGGCCCTCGACGATGGCCGTCTTGCCGACGCCGGGCTCTCCGATCAGCACCGGGTTGTTCTTCTTGCGGCGGGAGAGGATCTCGATGACGGTCTCGATCTCCTGCGCCCGGCCGATCACCGGGTCCAGCTTGCCCTGCTTGGCCAGCGCGGTGAGGTCGCGGCTGACCTTGTCGAGGTTGGGCGTCTCGGTCTTCCCCTCGACCCGGCCTTCCTCGGCGCCCTTGCCGACCACGCGCACCGTCTGCTGGCGGAGTGCCTCGGGCGTGAGGCCGTACCGGCGCAGCAGCTCGCTGGCCAGCCCCTCCTCCGCGGCGAGGCCGATGAGGAGGTGCTCGGGACCGAGATAGCTGTGCCCCATGTCCCGCGAGGCGTTGAACGCCGCCAGCAGCGCGGCCTTCACCCGCGGCGAAACGCCGATGCCGCCCTGGGGACCGTCGCCCTTGCGCTCCCGCTTCGGGCTGACCTCGCGCACCTGGCGCTTGAGCTCCTCCGGCGAGAGCTTGAACCGGTTGAGGATCGCCTGCACCACGTCGTTGTCGGCGAGCGCGAAGAGCAGGTGCTCGGAATCGACCTCGCGCGCACCCCATTCGGCCGCCGTGCGCGCGGCCTGCTGGAGGATCTCCTCCGCCTGGTCGCTCATGTACTCGGTGATGTCCACGGACTCCCGGCCGCGGGCCGCGCCGCGGGGCCTGCCGCCGCCGCGCCGCCCCCTCGGGGCGCCGCCGACGGGACCGCCGATCTCCTCGCGGTCCCTGCCCTGCCCCTCGTCGCCGAAGAAGCTGCCGAGCAGGTCGTCGCCGAACCCGCCGCCGAGCCCGCCGAACCCGCTGAACAACGACTCGAACGGCGAAGCCTGCCGCGCGCGGAGCTGCTCGTAGTGCTCCCGGCACACGTTCAACGTCCGGCGCTGTCCGTTCTCGACGACCGTCACGCGCACGGTCGCGGGCCTGCGGTGGTCGATGTCACAAAGCCTTCCCTGTACCTCGTCCCTGTCTGCCATGGGTCCGGACCGCCTTTCCTACGCCGGCCGCGGCACGGGGGCGGCCGGGATGTTGGTCTCCTGCTGGCGCGCCGCCCAGGAGCGCAGGCGCAGGGCGAGCCCGACCAGCAGCGCTCCGAAGACGAGGGAGTAGGCGCCGATCCAGATGGCGATGGCGATCGCTCCGATGAGGGGGGAGATGAAGAGCAGGACGCCGAAGGCGATCGACAGGATCCCCGAGAGCGCCAGCAGCCACTCCCCCTGGATCACCTTGCGGAGCTTGATGGCCGCGACCACCTCGGCCACGCCGGTGACCAGCGACCACGCGGCGACCAGGAGGACCAGCGCGAGCGCCGTCACCCCCGGGAAGAAGAGGGTCAGGATGCCGACCGCGAGGCTCACGATGGCCTCGAAGACCAGCGCTCCCCAGCGCTGACCGGTGCGGCCCGCGCGCACGGCGGCGACCAGGTTCAGGATGCCGTCGACCAGCGCGTACGCTCCGAAGATCGCCACCAGCGCGATGATGGCGGTGGGAGGCCAGAACAGCGCGATCACCCCGAAGATGATTGCCGCGACGCCGCGCAGGGCGAGCGCCCACCAGTTTCGAGCCAGGTTCAACGCCATGGATTTCCTCCTCGTGGGGACCGGCGCCGGCGCGCCGGAGGGTCGTTCTTCTAGTGCACGGGTCCGGTCGCGCCCGGCTGCTGTTGCTCGCTCGCGGAGGCGCCCTGGATGGGGATGCGCCGCCGCTGCGTCTGCTCCGGAAGCGGGATGGAGATCTCCAGGACGCCGTTCTCGAACCGCGCTTGCGCCTGGGCGGGATCGACGTCGTCCGGCAAGGCGATCACCCGGGAGAAGCGCCCGTACGTCCGTTCGGCGCGATAGACGCCCTCGTCCTCCACCTCGATCTCCGAACGCCGCTCGCCTTCGATGACCAGCGAGTCGTCCGAGACCTCGATGCGGACGTCGTCGGGGGAAAGCCCGGGGAGATCGGCGCGGATGACGAGCTGTCCGTCGCGCTCGAACATCTCGACCGCGGGCGACCAATCCATGGCGAGGCCGCCGCGCCCGCCGAAGGTTGGCGCGGCCCCGCTCAGACCGCGGGCGGAACCGAAGTCCTCGAACATGCGGTCCAGGTCTTCCATCATCCGCCGCATGAGGGAGAACGGGCTCACCGCGAATGCTCCGGCCAAGGGCGCGGACGACCGCCTCTGCAGCGAGCCCGACCCACGGCCGGCCTGCTGTTCCCGCGCTCCCTGGCTCGACTGCGTTTCCTGCCCCGGCTGCGTCGATTGGCTCGATGAAGCCTGCGCTGCGGCGGCGGCTCCGGCCTGGGGCTGGGACGCACGCGCGGACTGGGAACCTTCGATGTTCTTCTCTGCCATGGCTGGCTCCTGGCCGAGCGGCGGGCGACCACGAGATGCGGAGCTGCCCGGTGCGCGCGACCGGCGAACCTTGCTACCGCGCGATCGAAATTGAAATGCCACGGATTACGCAGTCGTCGGTTCAGACACGCTGCCCGTCGCCGTGCTTAGGTTGGGCGCCTCATGCGCGGAATTCCCGAGACGATGCGGGCGGCGGCGATCGAGCGCTTCGGCGGACCCGAGGTGCTCGAGTTGCGGACGCTCCCCGTCCCGGAGATCGACGCCGGAGAAGTGCTGATCGCGACGCACACCGCGGGCGTGGGCAGCTGGGATGCAGAAATGCGGGCGGGTTGGTGGCCTGAAGGGCGGCCCCGGTTCCCGCTCGCCCTCGGTTCCGACGGCTCGGGCGAGGTCGCGGCGTTGGGATCGCGCGTACGCCGCCTCCGGCGCGGCCAGCGGGTCCATGCGTACAGCTTCGCCAATCCGAAGGGCGGCTTCTACGCGGAGTACGTTGCCGTTGCGGCCGAAAAAGTAGCACCTGTACCGAAACCGCTCGGCCTCAGGGAGGCCGGAGCGATCGCGACCACCGGCCTGACCGCGCTGCAGGGCATCGAGCACCTCGGGTTGAAGAAGGGGGAAGCGGTCATCGTGCACGGCGCGAGCGGCGGCGTGGGCACCCTCGCCCTGCAGTTCGCGAAGCTGCGCGGCGCGCGCGTGCTCGCCACCGCCTCGGGGCGGGACGGCGTCGCGCTCGTCCGCCGCCTGGGGGCCGACCTGGCGGTGGACGGCAAGCAGGAGGACATCGAGGCGGCGGCGCGCCGCTTCGCTCCCGCCGGCGTCGATGCCGTGCTGGCGACCGTCGGAGGAAAATCGCTGGAGCAGTGCATCCGCGCGCTCCGGCGCGGCGGGCGCCTCGCCTATCCGAACGGCGTCGAGCCCGCGCCGAGGAAGCGCGCCGGCCTACGGATCATCGTCTACGACGCGGAGCCCGGCGTGCGCGAGTTCCAGCGCCTCGGCAAAGCTGTGGAAGCGGCGAAACCGAGGGTCGTGATCGCGGCCTCGTTTCCGCTCGCGCAAGCGCGCAGAGCGCACGAGCGGATCGAGAAGGGCCACGTCCTGGGCAAGATCGTGCTGAGGATCCGTTAGCGGGTCGCGACATCGAACCGGCGACAAGGAGACCGGACATGGCGCTCGAAGCAGGCAGGCAAGCACCGGACTTTTCGTTGCACACCACTCCCGATCAGAGCGTCGGGCTGCGCGACTTCCGCGGCAGGAACGTGATCCTCGCCTTCTACCCCGCCGACTGGAGCCCGGTCTGCTCCGACCAACTGCCCATCTACAGCGAGCTCCTGCCGGAGCTCCGCAAGCTGGGCGCCGAGGTCCTGGGCATCTCGGTCGACGGCGTCTGGTGCCATCTCGCCTTCGCCAAGGACCGCAAGCTGCGCTTCCCGCTCCTCTCCGATTTCGAGCCGAAAGGCGAGGTGGCGCGCGCCTACGACGTGTACCGCAAGGGAGATGGGTTCTCGGAGCGGGCGCTCTTCGTCATCGACCGCGAGGGAATGATCCGGTGGAGCTACGTCTCGCCCATCGGCGTCAATCCCGGCGCCGACGGGATCCTCGAGGCCCTCGAAGGGCTCCAGCAAGGGAGGAAGTCATGAGCAGGCTGAGGCCGCCGCCGAACGCGCAGGACCACATCCAGGGCAGGCCCGACGCGCCCATCCAGTTGGTGGAGTACGGGGACTACGAATGTCCCTTCTGCGGGCGGGCGCACCTGGTGGTCAAGGCGATCCAGCGCGCGATGGGTGACGACCTGCTCCTCGCCTTCCGCAACTTCCCTCTCACCCAGGTCCACCCCCGCGCGCTCCGCGCGGCGCAGGCGGCCGAGGCCGCCGGCCTGCAGGACCGCTTCTGGCCGATGCACGACTTGATCTTCGAGAACCAGCAGTTCCTCGAGGACGAGCACCTCTTCCGCTACGCGGCGCTGTGCGGCTGCGACCTGGACCAGTTCGCGCAGGACATCGATTCGGACGCGGTGGCGGAGAAGGTCCGCTCGGACTTCCTCTCCGGCGCGCGGAGTGGGGTCAACGGGACCCCGACCTTCTTCGTCAACGGCGAGCGGTACGACGGCTCCTGGGAGCCCGAGGTCCTGCTCTCGTTCCTGCAACAGATGCGGGGCGTGCGCGAGCTGCGGTAGCGAAGAACGCACAGGAAGACAATGGGTGCACCCGGCGCGCCTCGCGCGGAGGAAAGGGAGTAGGGTGTCCCGCCGACCCGCCGGAAGGAGGCTCCCATGGGAGTGAAGGAGATGAAGGACGCCTACGTCGCCAAGATGGAGGCGCAGCTCGCCGAGTGGGGCGCGAAGCTCAAGGAGATGAAGGCCAAGGCGGAGAAGGCGGCCGCGCAGGGACGCATCGAGTATCAGAAGAAGCTCGAGCAGTCGAAGGCGCAGGAGAAGCACGACCAGGCGCGCCAGAAGCTCAACGAGATGAAGGCCGCCGGCGAGGAGCGCTGGGAGGCCTTGAAGTCCGGTCTCGAGGGCGCCTGGAAGGAGCTGAAGAAGACCGTCGACTCCACCAAGATGGAGTGAAGGGCGTGAAGGGGGGACCGATGCGCGCCGTCCAGAGCCGTTGCGCGATCGCTTCCGCCGCCGTTGCGCTGCTCCTGGCCCCCTCGTCGAGCGGGCAGTCGCGCGAGCAGGTGGAGCGGTACCGCCGCGGAGCGGAGGCGGAGATCGTCCGCGAGCTGGCTGGCTTCGTCGCCATTCCCAACCTCGCCTCGGACCGGCCGAACATCGAGCGCAACGCGCAGCACCTGCTCGGGATGCTCCGCCGCCGCGGCATCGAGGCGCGGCTCCTGGAAACGCCCGGCGCTCCACCGGCCGTCTACGGCGATCTGCCTTCGCCCGGCGCTCGGCGCACCGTCGTCCTCTACGCCCACTACGATGGGCAGCCCGTCGACCCCGCCCAGTGGAAGACGCCTCCCTGGACGCCCGTGCTGCGCGACAAGCCCCTCGAGCAGGGCGGCCGCGAGCTCCCCCTGCCGGGCGCCGGCCAGGGCGTGCCCGACGAGGCCCGGCTCTACGGCCGGTCCGCGAGCGACGACAAGGCGCCCATCGTCGCCATGCTGAGCGCGCTCGACGCGCTGCGCGCCGCCGGGGCCCGCCCCTCGGTGCACCTCAAGTTCTATTTCGAAGGTGAGGAGGAGGCCGACTCCGCGCATCTGCGCGAGTCGCTCGAGCGCCACCGCGACCTGCTCCAGGCGGACGCCTGGATCTTCTGCGACGGGCCCGTCCACCAGAGCCGGCGCATGCAGGTCGTCTACGGCGCTCGCGGTATCGTCCCAGTGGAGCTGACGGTCTACGGCCCGGGGCGGGCCCTCCACGACGGCCACTACGGAAACTGGGCGCCCAACCCGGCCGCGTTGCTGGCCGCCCTGCTCGCGGGCATGCGCGACCCCGACGGACGCGTGGAGATCGCCGGCTTCTACGACGGCGTGCGCCCGATCGGCGATCTCGACCGCAAGGCCATCGCCGAGATCCCGGACGTGGACGCCGAGCTGCGGCGGGCGCTGGGCCTCGCGCACACCGAAGCGGGCGATGCTCCGCTGCCGGAGCGGATCCTCCTGCCGGCGCTGAACGTGCGCGGGCTCCTCGCCGGCCGGGTCGGCGCGCAGGCGGCGAACGCCATTCCCACCGAGGCGAGGGCATCCATCGACCTGCGCCTGGTCCCCGACCAGAAGCCGGACGCCATGCGCGACGCCGTCGAGCGGCACCTCGCCGGCCAGGGCTACTTCGTGGTGCACGAGGAGCCCGACATGCCGGCGCGGCTCGCGCACGCGCGCATCGTGCGCGTCGAGTGGAAGGCGGGGTATCCGGGCGTCCGCGCACCCATGGACCAGCCCTTCGCCCGGGCGGTCAGCGCGGTGGTCGCGGACGCGATGGGCCCCATCGTCCGCCTGCCCATCCTCGGCGGCAGCGTGCCCCTTTCGACCTTGCAGGAGGCGCTGGGAAAGCCGGTGGTGATCGTGCCCATCGTGAACCACGACAACAACCAGCATGCCGCGAACGAGAACCTGCGGCTGCGCAACCTCTGGGACGGCATGGTGGTCTTCTCCGCGCTGTTCACCGGGCTGGGCGCGGCCTGGCCCTAGGCGCGGGCGGCGGAGACGACATGGACCAGCGGCCGAGGCCCCGTCACCAGTGGTCGATCCCCGAGCGGTTCAACATCGGCGTAGCCGTCGTGGACCGCCATGCCGCCGCCGGGGCTTCTCCGGCGCTCATCGAGGTCGAGCCCTCGGGGAAGGTCACCGAGCTCGGATTCGCGGCGGTCCAGGAGCTGGCGAACCGGCTCGCCAACGTGCTGGTCGCGCACGGGTTGTCGCGCGGCGACCGCGTCGCGATCCTCTTGCCGCAGCGGAAGGAGACCGCGATCGCCCACGTCGCCGTGTACAAGGCGGGCCTGGTCGCGGTCCCGCTCTTCAAGCTGTTCGGCGAGGAGGCCCTGGAGTTCCGGCTGCAGGACAGCGGCGCGCGCGCGATCGTCACCGACCGGGACGAGCTGCCGAAGATCGAGCGGCTTCGCCAGCGCCTGCCCGAGCTGCGCCTGGTCCTCTGCGCGGACGGGCCCGGCGAGGGCGCCGTCGATCTGCCCGCCGCGCTCGAGCGCGCCTCGAGCCGGTTCGACGCCGTCGCGACGGCGGCCGAGGACCCGGCGATCATCATCTATACTTCGGGCACCACGGGCCAGCCGAAGGGAGCGTTGCACGCGCACCGCGTCCTCCTCGGCCACCTCCCTGGCGTCGAGTACCCGCACGACGGCTTCCCGCAGCCGGGCGATCGCTTCTGGACGCCCGCGGACTGGGCGTGGATCGGCGGGCTGTTCGACGTGCTCCTGCCCGCCTGGCACCACGGAGTCCCCGTGGTCGCATACCGCGCGCGCAAGTTCGATCCCGGCGAGGCGCTTCACCTCCTGGCCCGGCACGAGGTGCGCAACGTCTTCATGCCGCCCACCGCGCTGAAGCTCTTGCGCGCCTCGGGCGCCCTCGCCTCCGGCGTGCGGCTGCGCACGCTGGCGAGCGGCGGCGAGAGCCTGGGCGAGGACCTGATCGAATGGGGCCGCGCCACCTTCGGCCTGACCATCAACGAGTTCTACGGCCAGACCGAGTGCAACCTGGTGGTGGGGAACGGCAGCGCCCTGCCGCCGGTGCGCCCGGGATGGATGGGCACCGCGATCCCGGGCCACACGGTCGGCATCGTCGACGAAGCTGGCCGGGAGTTGCCGGCAGGCGAGCTGGGGAGCATCGCCTACCGCCGTCCCGACCCGGTGATGTTCCTGCGCTACTGGCGGAACGAGGCCGCCACCGCCGCGAAGTTCCGCGGCGATTGGCTAGTGAGCGGCGACCTGGGCACGCGCGACGAGGCCGGCTACTTCCGCTTCGTCGGGCGCGACGACGACGTGATCACCAGCGGCGGCTACCGCATCGGGCCCGGCGAGATCGAGACCTGCCTGCAGCGGCACCCCGCCGTGGCGCTCGCCGCCGTGGTCGGCGAGCCCGACCCCATCCGCACCGAGGTAGTGAAGGCGGTGGTGGTGCTCAAGCCGGGGAACCAGCCGTCGCCGGCGCTCGCCGCCGAGCTGCAGGAGCACGTCCGATCGCGGCTCGCCGCGCACGAGTACCCCCGCATCGTGGAGTTCGCCGCCGAGCTGCCGCTCACCGCCACGGGCAAGATCGTCCGCCGCGCGCTGCGCTCGCCGAGGCGATAGAGCGCCACGATGTCCGCGGTGGGAAAAGCGCAGCGGCGCCCTATCGGCGGCGACTGACTCACCGCGACAGCTGCTCCACGTGCGCCGCCGCGCTGCGCGCGAGCGCGGGGAGATGGTACCCGCCCTCCAGCATCGAGACGATGCGCCCGCGGGCGAAGCGCTCCGCCACCGCGCGCACCTGCTCGGTGACCCAGGCGTAGTCGGACTCGACGAGCCGCAGCATCGCCATGGCATCGTCGCGGTGGCCGTCGAAGCCGGCGGAGACGAACAGCATCTCCGGCTCGAACCGCTCCAGGGCGGGCAGCCACTCCTGCGTGACGGCCGCGCGGAACTCCTCGCTTCCGGCGCCGGCCGGAAGCGGAACGTTCACCATCCGCTCGGAGCGGCCTTCCACGCCGCTCCCGGGATAGAACGGGTGCTGGAAGGTGGAGACCATCAGCACGCGGGGATCGTCCCGGAAGATGTCCTCGGTCCCGTTGCCATGGTGCACGTCGAAGTCCACGATCGCCACGCGCTTCAGGCCGTGCCTTTCGAGAGCGTGCGCCGCCGCCACCGCCACGTTGTTGAAGAAGCAGAAGCCCATCGCGCGCGCCCGCTCGGCGTGGTGCCCCGGCGGCCGCACGCTGCAGAACGCGGACTCGTTCTTGCCGGCGATCACCAGGTCGGTGCCCAGGACGCCAGCCCCGGCCGCCCGGAGCGCGGCGGGCAGCGTGTAGGGATTCATCGCGGTGTCCGGGTCGAGCTGGACCAGCCCATGGGCCGGCGCGAGCTGCTCCAGGGTGTCGACGTACGCCGGATCGTGCACGCGCAGGAGCTGCTCGCGGGTGGCGGCGGGAGCCTCGGCGCGGGCCAGCCGGGACTCCAGCCGGGCGTCGACCACCCCGGCCTCGACGGCGACGAGCCGCTCCGGCCGCTCGGGGTGTCCCTCGCCCATCTCATGCCGCAGGCAGACGGGGTGGCTGATGAACGCAATCGCCAAGTTTGGTATAGTAGCAAAGGGGTCGTGCCATGAGGGGGAACGCTCCGAAGCATCTGCTCACGTTCTTCGCATTGTCGATCGCGGCGTCGCCGGCGGTCCTTGCGCAAGGCAAGATCCGCGTGGCGATCTGGGAATTCGAGAACCACGCCGAGAACCACTGGTGGTTCTGGAACAACCTGGGGCCGGCCGCCCGGAACCAGATCGACACCGAGTTCTCCGAGAACCAGCTGCTCTCCTCGAAGTTCAGCGTCGTCGAGCGCGACAAGCTCAAGCTCGCCCTCCAGGAGCAAGGCCTGGCGACGGCCGGCGCCGTCGATCCGACCACCGCGGCGAAGGTGGGCCGGATCCTGGGCGTCAAGTACGTGGTCACGGGCGGCATCGACAAGTTCAACATCGAGAATACGAAAGGCTCTCTCGGGATGTTCGGGGTCGGCGGCTACATGGTGAATTCGTCGGCCACGATCAACCTGCGCTTCATCGACACCACGACGGCCGAGCGCGTGGTGTCGATCTCGGCGGACGGCGCGGTCAAGACGGGCGGCGGGTCGCTGAGCGGCGCCAGCCTGAGCCGCGACACCGAATGGGGAATCGCCAGCGAGACGATCCAGAAAACGGCCAAGGCGGTGGTGGAGAAACTGGCGTCGGGCGAGTACCTGGCGAGGATCTCGACTGCGGCGACCCCGGCCGGCGGTGTCGAAGGCAGGATCATCAAGGTCGAAGGGACCAGGGCCTGGATCAACCTGGGCGCGCTGGCCGGGATCAAGGTCGGGGACCGGGTCAACGTGTTCCAGGTGGGCGAGGCGCTCATCGACCCGGACACCGGCGCGAAGTTGGGCGCGGACGAGCGGCAGACCGGCAACGGCGCGGTGGTCGAGGTGCAGAGCAAGTTCGCGGTCATCAACTTCACCGGGGCCGCGAAACCGAAGGACACCATCCGGAAGCAGTAGCGCCTCCTTCCGGCGGCGCGGGCGATCTTCAGCGCCGGCGCTTGCTCGCGAAGGCCTGCACTCTCTCGACCACCTCGCCGGCGACCAGACGCGCCTTCTCCACCACGCGCTCGCTCCCGAAGCGGGGGTCGTAGCTCACGGTGGTCGAGGGCGGCATCGAAACCACCTCCGCCGTCCCGGTCGTCTCCGCGGTGAGGTCGATCGAATAGGTCTGCACGGCCAGGGCGGTCTCGAAGCTCCGGGCCACGTTCTCCCCGAGCGAGGTGACCCTGGCCTCGACGCCGATGTCGGCCTTCGCCGCGTTGCGCACGCTGCGGAGCCCGGCCTTGTCCAGGGCTTCGTCCACCGCGGTACGAAGCGCGCCGCACACCTCTCGCGCCCCCGCGCACTGGAAGAACACCGAAGGCACGGCCGCCACTGCTCCGGCGCCCGGCGCGCTGCTGGCCACGGCCACGGCGGGATTCCTGGAAGCTTCGCGCGGCTCGCGAGCGGGCTTGGCGACGGCGCGCAGCGGCGGCGGTGACGGCGGAGGAGGTTCCTGACGCTTCGGTTGCTGATCCGGATTCGACGTTCCAGCCTCGCTGCCCGGCGCGGTCTCCGATTCGCTCGCGCGCGGCTCGATCTTCGCTGGAGGCGGAGGCGGCTCACGGCGCGCCGGCTCGCCGGGCCTGGCCAGCCAGCGAGGAGCGAGCACGGCCGCGAGAATGACGGCGACGATGGCGCCGCCGGCGAGGAGGATGGTCCGCGCCGGACTGCGGCGCTGCGCATGCTCGCCGAGGAGCCGGGTCCGCGCGGCCGTCGAGCCCAGAGCCGGCGTCACCGATGCGAGACTGGGCGGGGCCTTGGAAGCCGATCTTCCGGCACCGGGCGGCGGACCCGCCTCGCCGGCCAGTGGCGGCTCGGGGCTGAGCCCGAGCTCGTCCATGCAGGCCCGCAAGGCATCGTGCAGGCCGGTCATCGACGGGTACCGATCCTCCGGCTTCTTCTCCAGGGTCCGGAGGATGATCCGTTCGAGCTCTTCGGGCACACCGGGCTCGATCGATCGCGGCAGCGGAGGCGGCTGCTGCAGGTGGGCGATCAGGATCTTGCCGAAGGACGGGCCGGCTTCGGCGAAGGGAAGCTTGCCCGTCGCCATCTGGAACATCGTCACCCCGAGCGAGTAGATGTCGCTGCGGGCGTCGATGGTCGCCTCCCCCGCCGCCTGCTCCGGAGACATGTACGCCGGCGTGCCCATCACGGTGCCGGGCTGGGTCATGCCGCCGCCGCTCTCCGCCGCAAGCTTGGCGATCCCGAAATCCACCAGCTTCACCACGTCCTGCCTGCCGGCTTGCTCGACGAGGAAGACGTTGTCGGGCTTGAAGTCGCGGTGGACGATCCCGCGCTCGTGCGCGGCCTGTAGCGCCCGGCAGCATTGCAGCAGGATGGGCCCCGCCAGCTGCAACGGCAGCGGCCGTCCCGGCTGGAGCAGCGCCTGCAGCGCCCGGCCGTGCAGGAATTCCATCACGAAATAGTGCCGTCCCTCCCCGGTGACGTCGAAGTCGAGGATCTTGACGATGTTGTCGTGCCCGATAAGGTTGACGGACCTGGCCTCGTTGAAGAACCGCTCGACGATGGTGGGCTTCGCCGCGTACTGCGCGTGCAGCATCTTGATCGCGACCTTGGATCCGATCGCCGGGTGCTCTCCCAGGTAGACGGCGCCCATTCCACCTTCGCCGAGGAGCTTCGCGATGCGGTACGAGCCGACCATCCGGCCGATCATCGCATCGCGCTCGAGGTCGCCCGCCGCGACGGTGGACCCCGGACCGTCGCGGCTCGAGCCGTGGCCGAGAGGCACGTCTGGCATGGGCCCCCGCTCTCAAGATGATGCGCTTCCAGATAGGGCGCATCCGCGCCCCCCAGTCAAGTCGACTTGACGCGCATGGCGCCGGAGAGCTTTTGTTCCACTCCAGGGGTCCTACTCGAGTCTCGGAGCAGGTATGCGACGTCTACTCGCGCTCGCCGCCGTCTGCTGTCCTCTCGCCGCCCTGGCGGCGCCCGTCAGGCTCGCCGGCCTGACCGAAGCCGCGGAGATCTCCCGCGACGCGGCGGGCATCCCGCACATCCGCGCGGACAACGAGCACGACCTTTTCTTCCTGCAGGGGTGGGTCCACGCCGAGGACCGCCTGTTCCAGATGGACGTGCAGCGCCGGCAGGCGGCGGGCACGCTGGCCGAGCTGCTCGGCCCGGGCGCGCTGCCGAGCGACGTGCAGCTGCGCACCATCGGTCTGCAGCGCGCGGCGGTGCGCTCGCTTCCGCTCGTCTCCGCCCGCGCCCGCGCGGCGCTCCGGGCCTATGCGGAGGGCGTCAACGCTTCCGCCAACGCGCACCCGCTCCCGCCCGAGTACCACGCGCTCAAGCTGACGCAGTTCTCGCCGTGGACGCCGCTGGATTCGGCGGCGATCGGCAAGCTCCTCACGTTCGGCCTCTCCTTCGACCTCGACGACATCTCCCGCACGGTCGCTCTGTTGACCTACCAAAGCGCCCTGGGCGTTCCCGAGGGCACCGCGCTCTTCTTCCAGGACGTCTTCCGCTCGGCGCCGTTCGACCCCGCCTCGACCATCCCCGACGCGCTGATGGCCACGCCGCCGCTGCCGCGCGGCCAGCGCGACTTCGACGCGTCCCGACTGCACCCGCGCGCCGCGGAACTGGGGAAGAAGCTGCTCGACTCCATCCGCGGCGACCGGTTCCTGCGCTGGATGGTCGAACCGAAGGACCGCGCCGGCAGCAACCAGTGGGCGATCGCGGGGCGCTTCACCGACACCGGAGCGCCGATGCTGGCGAGCGACCCGCACCTGTCGCTCGGCGCCCCCCCGGTCTTCTACCCGGTGCACCTGCGCGCCGGTGACTTCGACGTGATCGGCAACAGCTTCCCGGGCGCACCGCTGGTGA
Organism: Myxococcales bacterium; assembly: GCA_036393835.1. Lineage (GTDB taxonomy): Bacteria > Myxococcota > Myxococcia > Myxococcales > 40CM-4-68-19 > VBKO01. The sequence continues at coordinate 20,706 of DASWGI010000046.1, forward strand.
TCGTGGGGCACAACCGGCACGTCGCGTGGGGCGCAACGGTGAACCCGCTCGACGTGACCGACGTGTACCAGGAGACGATCGTCCCCGACGCTGGGTCGCCGAGCGGGCTCAGCACCATGTTCCAGGGCCGCCGCGAGCCGGTGATCCCGATCCCCGAGTCGTACTCGGTGAACCAGGGCGGCGTGGTGGTGCGCGCGCCGCCGAGCCCGGACATCCCTCCGGTCACGCTGATCGTGCCGCGCCGCAACGACGGCCCCATCGTCCAGCTCGACGCCGCGCACGGCATCGCGCTCTCGGTGCAGTACACCGGCTTCTCGGGCACGCGCGAGCTGGACACGTTCCTCGCCTTCGACGTCGCGCGCGACGTGTTCGACATCGAGCGCGCCATGCCCAGCTTCGACGTGGGCTCGCAGAACTTCGTCTGCGCGGACACGCGCGGGAACATCGGGTACTTCACCAGCAGCGAGGTGCCGATCCGCGAGGACCTGCAGGCGGGCGCCGTGAAGGGCCTGCCGCCCTTCTTCATCCGGGACGGGTCAGGCGGGAACGAATGGCTGCCCGTGACGCACCCGCAGCCGGCGCAGGCGATCCCCTTCGAGATCCTGCCCCTCGACGAGATGCCCCAGCTGGTGAACCCGCCCTCGGGGTTCCTCATCAACGCCAACAACGACCCGGTGGGAATCACGCTCGGGAACGAACCGCTCTCGTTCGCGCGCCCGGCCGGGAAGCTCCCGGCCGACGGCAAGCGACCCATCTACTACCTGAACCCCGGCTACGATTTCGGCATGCGCGCCGGGCGCATCACCGCGCGCGTGCGCGAGCGCCTCGCGCGCGGCCCGATGACGTTCGAGGAGATGCAATCGATCCAGGCGGATGTGAAGCTGCTCGACGCGCAGGTGTTCGTCCCGTCGATCGTCGCCGCGTTCGGCAATGCGCAGCGATCCGGGGCGCCGCCCGCGCTCGCCGGGTTGGCGGCCTCACCGAACCTCGCCCAGGCCGTCCAGCGGCTCGCCGCCTGGGACTTCTCGACCCCGACGGGCATCCCGGAGGGATTCGACGCGTCCGACGTCAAGGGGCAGCGTTCGCCGCCTTCGGCGGAGCAGGTCGCGAACAGCGTCGCGGCGACCCTCTATACGGTGTGGCGCGGACAGGCGCTCCGCTCGGTGATCGACGCGCACCTCGCCGGCATGCCCACTCCGCCCGATCAGCAGGCGATGACCGCCCTGCGCAACCTGCTGGACCAGTTCCCGACGCGGCACGGTGTGGGCGCCTCGGGCATCGACTTCTTTCCCATCCCGGGCGTCACCGCGAGCGCGGAGAACCGGCGCGACATCCTCCTGCTGCAGGCCCTGCGCTCCGCGCTGGACCGACTCTCCGGCGCGCCGTTCGCGGCGGCGTTCGGGCGCTCGACCAACCTGGCCGATTACCGCTGGGGCAAGCTGCACCGCATCGTGTTCGAGCACGTGCTCGGCGGGCCGTTCAGCATTCCCCCGGGGTTCGGGCGCTTCGCCGATCCGCTCCCGGACCTCGCGGGGATCCCCACCGACGGCGGCGTCGGCACCGTCGACGTGGCGGCGCACGACGCGCGCGCGCAGTCGGTCGACGACTTCATGTTCGGCCACGGCCCTTCCAACCGGCTGGTGGTGAGCCTCGCGCACCACGCGGAGCACGCGGAATCCGTCTGGCCGGGCGGCGTCAGCGGACGCCCGGACAGCAGGTTCTACGTGAACCTGCTGCCCCTCTGGCTCACCAACAACACCGTCCCGCTCCTCTTCGCCCGGGACGCGCTCGAGCACGCTGCGGGCGTGACCACGACGCGGTTCGTGCCGGCGGACGATTAGCCCGCGTTACTCGAACGGCAGCTCAGGCGTGTCAGCCCGGACCCGCCGATCCGTCGCACTGCCCGCGAGCGGATGCGGTCAGCGTTCCAGAGTCTGCTTCGCCACGCGCAAGGCCTGCTCGGCGATCGCGCGGACGGGCCCGGCGAGCTCGTGCGGCAGCAGGTCGATGATCCAGACGAGCCGGCTGCGCCCTTCCTCGGCCGCGAAGACCTGCATCGAAGCGTTGTAGTGCGTGGCGCGACCGCCCACCGCGGCGTAGGCGAGCCGGCGCGCCTCGTCGTCGAGGTCGACGAGCGGTTCGCGCGCCACCAACCCGTTCGCGAAGGTCACGACGCGCGTGTCTCCGTCGAGGCGGACGTCGACCACGACACCCGGCGTGAGCCGCCGGTGGACCGCTCCGAAATCGCGAACCGCCGCCCAGACCTCCTCGGGGGGCGCGTCGATGAGGATCTCCTTCCGGATGGACGCCATGGTGACCTCCGTCTGGCCGGGGAGTATCCTGCCGGCCTGGCCGCAAGTGGATCTTTGCAGATCTTGCGGTCGATGGACCGAATCGCGGATCGTTCGACCCGGTGCGGCATTACAGCGATTCGGACAAAAAGGGGAACAATCATGTCGCCTGAAAAGAACTCCCGGACTCCGGTCGTGTTCGTGCACGGCCTCTGGCTCCACGCCGAATCGTGGAACAACTGGGTGCAACTCTTCCGCGACAACGGCTACCACGCCGTCGCCGCCAACTGGCCGGGGGACTCGGAGACGACCGAGGCGACGCGGAGGAACGCCGGTGCGGTCGCCGGGTACGGCGTGACCGAGATCGCAGACCACATCGCCGGGCAGCTGAAAGCGTTCGACAAGAAGCCCATCCTGATCGGGCATTCATTCGGCGGGCTGCTGGTCCAGAACCTGCTCGGCCGCGATCTCGCCGCGGCCGGTATCGCGATCGATCCCGCCCCCATCAAGGGCGTCCCCGAGCTGCCGTTCTCGGCGCTGAAGTCCTCGTTCCCGGTGCTCGGCAACCCGCTCAACTTCAAGCGCGCCGTGTCGCTCACCGAGCACCAGTTCCGCTTCGGATTCACCAACGCCGTCCCCGAGCAGGAAGCGAAGGAGCTCTACGCGAAGTACGCGATGCCCGCTCCGGGCCGGCCGCTGTTCCAGGCCGCCACCGCGACCTTCAACCCGAACTCGGCCACCAAGGTCAACGTAACCAACGCGACCCGCGGTCCGCTGCTGCTCGTCTCGGGCGAGAAGGACAACACGGTCCCGCCCGTGCTGGTGAAGAGCGCGCTCAAGGCGTATCGCAACTCGCCCGCCGTGACCGAGCTCAAGGAGTTCGCCGGCCGCGGGCACTCGCTCACCATCGACAGCGGCTGGCGCGAGCTCGCCGAGTACAGCCTGGCCTGGCTGAAGGCCAAAGGCCTGTAGCGGCCCCACCCGCGACCGTGACGTGACCCTCGCGCAACCTCGCGCGGCGGAGGGCATCCAACTCTGCGCCCGCGGTTGTATCTACAACCACACACATAGCCCACCCGGGCAGGAGGCAGGTCATGGCTACTCGTTCCGCAGCCCTTTTCGGTATCCTTCTCTCCGGCGCGGCGTGCTCCAGCGTCCCGAGGCCGCCGCCCGCGCTCGTCCAGAACCGCGAGGTGGAAGCCTTCGCGGAAGCCGCCGCCTGGCCGAACGCCGAGCCGCTGGTCGCGATCGTCGCCGCGCAGGAATTCATCGCCGCCCGGCGCGAGCGGGACGGGTACGAGTATTTCCAGCGGCTCGCGCGCGAGCAGCCGCAGCGCCCCATCCTCTTGTCCCTGGAAGGTCTCCTGCAGGCGCGAGCCGCCGGAGAGATTCCCTTGCTGCGCCGCGTGGCCTGGGTCGAGGAGGCGATCGGCAAGCTCGACCGGGGCGCCCAGGCCGATCCCGTCGCCGGGCGCCTCCTGCGCGGCCTGGTGTTCGCCGAGCTGCCGGATCGGTTCGGCAAGGCGAGGCAGGCCGTCGCCGATCTGGAAGCGTCGCTCGAGAGCCGCGAGAGCTTCCCGGCCGACCTCGATCGAGGAATCTACCGGGGACTGGCGCAGGCGTTCCGGACGCTGGGCGACGAAGCTCGATCGCGGGAGATGCTGCGGCGCGCTGGCACCGACTCTCTCGAGGCGCCCGCCGTCGCGGGCAATCTCTCGGTCGGACCCGACCAGGGTTTCCGATTCACCAATCCGAGGCTCGTGCGCGAGGGAGACGGGCTCTACGTCGCCGAAGGGTTCGACTTCGGGAACATCGCGTTTCTCGTCGATCCGGCGGGGGTGATCGCCATCGACGCCGGTACCACCGAAGAGAGCGCCCGGGCGGCGATGAAGGCGCTGCGCAGGGTCACGGATCTGCCCGTCCGCTACGTGATCCTCACCCACTCCCACTGGGACCACGTCGGCGGCCTGGCCGCAGTCCGCGAGCCCGGCACGGTCGTCATCGCGCGAGCGAACTTCGCCCGGGAGCTTTCGCGCATGCGCAGCTCGCAGCGGACCTTCAGCTGGTTCTTCGGCAGTCAGCCGGTCGGCCTGGACGTGCGGGTGGATCGGATGGTCCAGTCCACCGAGTCCCTCCACCACGGCGGCCTGGAAATCCGGCTGATCCCCGTCAGCGGCGGGGAGACCGACGATGCGCTGTTCGTCCACCTTCCCAAGCAGGGCCTCCTCTTCGTGGGCGACGCATTCATGCCCTATGTCGGGCCTCCGTTCCTCTCCGAAGGCTCGCCGGAGGGCTATCTCGAGGCGCTCGCCACCGTGCGCTCGATCGCGCCGCGCAGGCTAATCCACGGGCACCCGCCGCTGACCCAGTTCTTCAACGTGGATGCCGTGCCAGGCCTCGAGAAGGCCCTGCGGAGCCTGTACGACCGCTACCTGCCGGACATCCTCCGCAGCCGGCCGCTGGCGGACATCCTGCACGAGAACAACCTGCCCGCGTCGTTGCGCGAGAGCCCGAAGGCCGTCCTCCCCTACCTGATCGTGCGGGACCACTTCCTCCAGCGGCTGCAACGGCAGAACGCCGGCTACTGGCAGGCGGACGGCGACGGCATGGAGCCCCTCACCCGCG
>DASWGI010000047.1:0-29533 GCA_036393835.1 Myxococcales bacterium
AGTTGAGCCGTTTCTGCCCGGCCGTATCGCGGTACCAGTCGAACGGCCGCCCGTCCGTGTTGACCATGACGGTCTTCACGTCGAAGTGCTCGTCGAACGATTCGGTGCCGAACTCGCGGCCCACGCCCGACTCCTTGACCCCGCCCCAGGGCAGCGCCGGGTCGAGGCGGTGGTGGTCGTTCACCCAGACGATCCCGCAGCGCAGTGCGGCGGCCACGCGATGGGCCCGCGCCACGTCGCGCGTGCGGATGCCGGCTGCCAGGCCGTACGGAGAGTCGTTCGCGATCCGGATCGCCTCGGCCTCGTCCTCGAAGGGGAGGACCACGGTGAACGGGCCGAAGACCTCCTCGCGGGCGATCTTCATGCGTGGCGTCACGTCGGCGAACACCGTCGGCTCGATGAAGAATCCGCTGGCGAGCTTCGGGTTCCCCAGCGACGCCGCGTCGGGGATGCGGCCGCCGGCGACGAGCTTCGCGCCTTCCGCCAGACCGGCCTCGACGTAGGAGAGCACCCGCCGGCGCTGCTTGTCCGAGATCACGGGCCCGAGCTGGGTCTTGGGATCGGCAGGGTCGCCGATACGCAGCGTCTTCGCCTTGGCCGCGAGCCGCTCGACGAACTCGGGGTAGATGGTGCGCTGCACGATGTGCCGGCTGGCGCAGATGCAGGTCTGCCCGGCGCCGACGAACGCGCCGAACGCGGCGTAGTTGACCGCCTGCTCCAGGTCGTAGTCGTCGAAGACCAGCACCGGCGTCTTCCCGCCCAGCTCCAGCGTCTGCCGGACGAGGTTGCGGCCGGCGAGACCTCCCACGATCCGGCCCGCGTCGGTGCCGCCGGTCAACACGAGCTTGTCGAGGCCGGGGTGCTCTGCCAGCGCCTTGCCCGTGGTGGGGCCCAGACCCGTGACGACGTTGAAGACTCCAGGCGGGAGCCCCGCCTCGCTGAAGATGCGCGCCAGCTCCAGCGTGGTCAGCGGCGTGTACTCGGAAGGCTTGACCACCGTGGTGCAGCCCGAGGCGAGCACCGGGGCCAGGCTCTTGCAGAGGATCATCAGCGGATGGTTGAACGGCGTCGAGTTGCCCACCACGCCGAGGGGAGTGCGCTGCGTGTAGGCGAGGTACGGCCCCTCGACGGGCACCACCGCGTCGCGGCGAGAAAGAGCGAGCCCGGCGTTGTAGCGGAAGAAGTCCGGCAGCCTGCCGATCTGGGCGCGCGTCTCGTTCACCGGCCGGCCGTTGTTCGCCGTCTCCAGCTGGAACAGCTCGGGCAGGTGCGCCTCCAGCGCATCGGCCAGGCGGTTGACCCGCCGCGCCCGCGAGCGCACGTCCATGCCGCCCCACTCCTTGCCCTCGAAGGCGCGTCGGGCGCTCTGGATGGCGCGGTCGACGTCCTGGGCCGTCCCGTGCGCGATGCGCGCGATCACCTCTCCCGTCGCGGGGTTGAGCACGTCGATCTGCTCGTGGGAGGGCGCGAGAGTCTCGCGTCCGTCGATGAAGAGCCCTCGGGTGGCGGACGCCTGGGCCGCCACCGCTCTGCTTCCGATCGCGGTCATGGGGGTTTCTCCGTCGCGTGATATATCACGCCGACGCCCCCGCCCGCCGCGCCGATGGCGCGAGCGGGCGCCTGTCACTTCGGAGACATCGACATGTCCAGGCGCACCCTCGTCTTGGCCCTCCTCTTCGCCGCGCCGTACGCCGCCCTGGCCGCCGGCGCGAAAGAGCCGATCCGCGTCGGGTTCCTCACCGTGAGCTCCGGCGCGCTCGCCGCCGGTGGCCGGCAGATGGGGGAGGGGCTGAACCTGTATCTCAAGGAGCACGGCGACAAGCTCGCTGGGCGGCCGATCGAGGTGATCACCCTCGACACGGCGGGCCAGCCCGCCACCACGCGGACACGCACCCAGGAAGCCGTCGAACGTTACAAGGTCCACGTCATCATCGGCCCGCTCGCCGCGTTCGAGGCGCTCGCCATCAACGACTACGTCAAGCAGGCGAAGGTGCCGGTGATCTCTCCGTCCGCGGCGGCGGAGGACCTGACGCAGCGCTCGCCGAACCCGTGGTTCGTGCGCGCGGTGGGCAGCTCCGCGCAACCGAACCAGCCGTTCGGCGAGTACGCGGCAAAGACGCTCGGGTACAAGCGGATCGCCACCATCGGCGACGACTTCGCCTTCGGCCACGAGACCACCGCCGGCTTCCAGCGCACCTTCGAGGATGCGGGCGGCAAGATCGTGCAGAAGCAGTGGGCGCCCCTGAACGTGGCCGACTACGGCTCCTACGTCGCCGGCATCAAGCCCGACGTGGACGCGGTCTACGCGAGCTTCGCCGGCGCCAACGGGCTGCGCTTCCTGCGGCAGTACGCGGAATACGGCCTCAAGGTCCCCGTCCTGGGCAACATGACCACCGTCGACGAGGGCATCCTCAAGAACATGGGCGACGAGGCGCTCGGCGTCGTCTCCTGCGGCTGGTACAGCGCGGCGATCGACACTCCGGCGAACCGGAAGTTCGTCGAGGCGTTCCGCGCCGCCTACGGCGCCGACCCGGGCTATTACAGCGCTGGCGCGTACACGGCCGCGCTGTTCCTCGACCTGGCGTTGCAGAAGGTGCACGGGAAGGTCGAGGACAAGGACGCCTTCATGAAGGCGCTGCGTTCGCTGAACGTCGCGGACAGCTTTCGCGGCCCGATGCGCATCGACGATCACGGCAATCCGGTGCTGATCGTCTACATCCGCAAGGTGGAGCGAAAGGACGGACGCCTGCAGAACACCGTGCTCCAGACGTACCCGGCGGTCACGCAGTTCTGGAAGTACGAGCCCAAGGCGTTCCTCGCGCAACCGGTCTACTCGCGCGACTACCCGAAGGCGTCGAATGTCGAGCCGTAGCGCGCCGTGCGCTTCTGGGTCATCCAGTCGCTCAACGGACTCGCGCTGGGCGGGCTCCTCTTCCTGCTCTCGTCCGGGTTCTCGCTCATCTTCGGCCTGATGCGAGTGGCGAACCTCTCGCACGGCGCGTACTTCATGCTGGGCGCCTACGTCGGCCTCTCGGTGCTGAACGCGGGGTACGGTTTCTGGACGGCCGTCGCCGCAGGGGCCGTGGCCATCGGGATCCTCGGCGGCGTCATCGAGCGCGTCCTCCTGCGGCGGCTCGCAGGCCGCACCTTCTCGCAGGTGCTGGTGACGCTCGGCATCGCCTTCATCATCGCGGACTCGTCCTTGCTCCTCTGGTCAGGAGACCCGATGCCGCTGCCCGTTCCGCGAAGCCTCACCGGCGCGGTGCCCGTGCTGGGAGTGTTCTTCCCCAAGTACCGGCTCGCCGTGGTCGGGATCTCCATCGTGACGGCGGCGGCGCTGTGGGCGCTGCTCGAACGCACCCGCCTGGGCGCGATGATCCGGGCCGGCGTCGACGACATGGAGATGGCGCGCGCGCTCGGCATCCCCGTGCCGCGGCTGTTCACCGCCGTGTTCTGCCTGGGCGCGGCGCTCGCCGGCATGGGCGGCGTGCTGGGCGGGCCCATCCTTTCCGTCTACCCCGGCCTGGACATGGACATGCTGCCGCTCGCGCTGATCGTCCTCATCCTCGGCGGCCCCGGCAGCCTGGCCGGCGCGTTCGCGGGCAGCTTCTTCATCGGCTTCCTCTACACCTTCGGGCAGGCGCTGTTCCCGCAGCTCGCGTACGTGATCCTCTTCCTGCCCATGGTCGCGGCGCTGGTGCTGCGTCCGAAGGGCTTGTTCGGGGCGCGGGCCGCATGATCCGCGCCCTGCCTGTTGCCCTCTCTTCGTTGCTGCTGCTCGCGCCGGCGCTGTCGCCTTCGGACTTCTACGTCAACGTCGCCACGCAGATCCTCATCGCCGCCATCTTCGCCCTGAGCCTGAACCTCCTCGTCGGCTACGGGGGGCTGATCTCGCTCGGGCACGCCGCCTACCTCGGCGTCTCGGCGTACCTGACCATCTGGCTGGTCACGCGCGCGGGGGTAGGGCACCTGCCCGCGGCAGCCGCCGCGGTGGTCCTGACCACGGCCATGTCGGTGCTCTTCGGGGTGCTCGCGCTGCGCGCCACCGGCCTCGGCTTCCTGATGATCACGCTCGCGCTGGGACAGATCCTGTGGGGCCTCGCCTACCGCTGGGTGAGCGTCACCGGCGGCGACAACGGCCTCTCGGGCTTCGACCGCCCGCGGCCGTTCGGGATCGACCTCGCCTCGCCCCGCGCGTTCTACCTCACCACCGCGGCCGTCTTCGCCTGCGCGTTCGTGCTCATGGCGGTGCTGGTCCGCTCGACCTTCGGCGCCGGGCTGCAGGGCGTGCGCGATCAGCCGCGGCGCATGCAGGCGCTGGGCTGGCACGTCTGGATGGTGCGCCTGGTCGCGTTCGTGGCCGCGGGGTTCTGGGGAGCGGTCGCCGGCGTCCTCTATGCGTACTACAACCAGTTCGTCAGCCCGCACGTGCTCGCGCTGACCAGCTCCGCGGAAGCGCTGCTGATGGTCATCGCCGGCGGCGCCGGAACGCTGCTCGGCCCGGTGGTCGGCGCGGTGGTGGTGGTGATGCTGAAGAACGTGGTCAGCGCGTACGTGACCAGGTGGGTACTGCTGCTCGGGCTCGTCTTCGTCGCCATCGTCGCCTTCATGCCCGAAGGCCTGGTCCCTGGATTCGACCGGCTGCGCCGCCGCCGCCGCCGGCGCACGGCGGGCGACGCATGAGCGCGGAGGCGTTGCGGCTGGAGGCGGTCTCCAAGTCGTTCGGCGGGCTGCCGGCGGTCCGCGGAGTGTCGCTCTCCATCGCCGATGGCGAGCGCCGGCTGCTGCTCGGCCCCAACGGGGCGGGGAAGACCACGCTGTTCAACCTGGTCACCGGGGACCTTCCGCCGGACACGGGCAGCATCCGCCTGTTCGGCCGCGAGATCTCGCGCATGGCTGCGCACCGGCGCGTGCACCTCGGGCTCGCGCGCACCTACCAGGTGATCACGCTCTTCCCGCGCAAGACGCTCGCGCAGAACCTCGAGCTGGCTCTCTTGGGGCTCTCGCCGCTGCGCTGGAACCCGGTCGCCCTCCCTTCGCGCCGGCCCGAGCTGCGCGAGCGCGCCCTGGCCGTGCTCGAGCGCGTCGGGCTGCGCGCCGCCGCCGATCGCCGGCTGGCAGACACCTCCTACGGCGAGCAGCGGCGGGTGGAGATCGCGATGGCGCTTTCGCAGGAGCCCCGAGTTCTGCTCCTCGACGAGCCGTTCGCGGGGCTCTCGCAGGAGGAGCGGCGCGAGATCCAGCGGCAGCTCGCCGCCATCCCGCGCCAGGTCACGGTGGTGATGATCGAGCACGATCTCGACGTCGCGCTCTCCTTCGCCGAGCGGATCACCGTGCTGCACCAGGGGCAGATCATCGTGGAAGGCAGCCGCGCCGAGGTGGTGGCGGACGCGAGGGTGCAGGAGGTCTACCTTGGCGCGTGACGCCCTGGCCCTCTCGGGAGTGAACGCCTTCTACGGCGACAGCCACGTGCTGCGCGACGTGTCGTTCACCTTGCGGGAAGGCTCGCTGCTGGCGCTGCTCGGGCGCAACGGCGCCGGCAAGACGACCTGCATCCACTGCGTCAGCGGCCTGCTCGCCCGGCGCAGCGGATCCATCGCGCTGTTCGGAGAGCCGATCGCCGAGCTTCCGCCGGAGGCGATCGCCCGCCGCGGGATCGGCCTCGTGCCGCAGGGGCGGCGCGTGTTCCCCAGCTTGACCGTGCGCGAGAACCTCACCGTGGCCGCGCGGGGCCGGGGTCCGTGGAACCTGCCCGCGATCTACGACGCTTTTCCGCTGCTGCGCGAGCGGGAAGGGCAGACGGCCGGTTCGCTCTCGGGCGGCGAGCAGCAGATGCTCGCCATCGGCCGCGCGCTGATGACCAACCCGCGCGTGCTGCTCCTCGACGAGCCGTCGGAGGGGCTCGCGCCGCAGGTCGTCGCCGAGGTCGCGCGCGTGCTGGCCAGGCTGCGCGAGAGCGGGCTTTCCATCGTGCTCGTCGAGCAGAACACCAAGCTCGCGCTGGACGTGGCCGACGCCGTGGTGACGCTCAACAGCGGCCGCGTGGCGTTCGAGGGGGCCGCCGACGCGGTCCGGGCCGACCCGTCGTTCCTGGCGCAGCACCTGGGGGTCCACTAGCCGCCGCCGTATTCGGCGGCGCTACGCTTTTCACAGCGCGGACGTTATGACACGAACTCAGGAGGAGGCATGCAGATCGTTCGCGCAGGCGGAGCGCAGTTCGAGGTCGAGCAGTCCGGGAGCGGCCCGGACCTCTTGCTGCTCCACTCGCTGCTCACCGATCCCGGCTCGTTCGCGGCGATCGTGCCGGCCCTCTCGCGCGGCCGGCGTGTGACGCTGGTGAGCCTCCCGGGCTTCGGCCGGTCCACCGCCGCCGGACCTTCGATCGAGGACTCCGCGGACCGCCTCGCCCACCTGCTCTCCGCGCTGGGCGGCAAGCCGGACGTGCTCGGCAACGGCTACGGCGGGTTCATCGCGGTCGCCCTCGCCGCGCGCCACGGCGCAAAGCTGGGCAAGCTCGTACTGGCCGATACCGGCGCGGCGTTCCCCGAGGCCGGGCGCGCCCCGTTCCGCGCCATGGCGGAGGCGGTGGAGAAGGGCGGGATGGCGGCGATCGTGGATACGGCGGTGCGGCGGATCTTTCCCGAGGCCTATCTCGCGGCGCACCCCGAAGCCATCGCCGAGCGCAGGAAAGTGCTCCTCCAGGCGCATCCGGTGCACTTCGCGGTGGCGTGCAGGGCCCTGGCGGAGGTCGACCTCCGTCCCCAGCTTCCGCGCATCGCGAACCCGACGCTGGTGGTGGTCGGAAAGCTCGACGCCGCGACACCGCCGGTGCTCGCGCGCGAGCTGGTTGCCGGAATCCCCGGCGCGAAGCTCGTCGAACTGCCCGAGTGCGGCCACTGCCCGCCCTTGCAGCAGCCCGTCCCATTCGTCGCGTCGGTCGCGCACTTCCTGGGAGTCGAGGCGTAGCGGTGCACGGCGTCACTGTTGCGCTGACGTGCCCCGGCTCTTGCATCACGTGGTCGACCGTGGAGCTTCGTCGCGCTCCAGCCGTCGCGCTGCCCCGGCACTTCGCGGAAGGGGCACCGGGTCGGGGCCGAACCAGCGCAACTCGCGCGCCAGCGAGGCCACCTCCCCGATCACGGCGATGAGCGGAGCGGGGAGGGGCGGTTCGGCGCACCGTGCGAGCGCACCGAGCGTTCCGATGCGCACCTCCTGGCGCGGCAGCGTCCCGTGGCGGATGAGCGCGACGGGCGTGCCGCGCGGCCGTCCCCCGGCGATGAGCTCCTCGGCGATCCCGGCGATCGTCGCCGCGCACATGAAGACCACCAGCGTATCGGCATTGCAGTGGAGCGCGGTCCGCGCGTGAACGCCGTGCCCCGCGATGAAAGCAGCACTCGAAGCGTGGTTTCGGTGGAGGAGCGGGATGCCGGCATAGGCGGGCGCGGCGATGCCGGCGCTCACGCCGGGAATCACTTCCCACTCGATTCCCGCGGCGACAAGCGCTTGCGCTTCCTCGCCTCCGCGGCCGAAGACGAAAGGGTCACCGCCCTTCAGCCGCGCCACGGCTTGCCCGGCGCGCGCGTGCTCGAGGAGCAGCCGGTTGATCTGTTCCTGCGCAATGCACGGTTTGCCGCCTTCCTTGCCCGCGTCGATCACCTCGGCTCCTGGGCGGGCGTGCACGAGGACGGCGCGGTTGACCAGATGGTCGACGATGATGGCGTCGGCCTCGCCCAGCGCGCGCGCCGCCCGCAGCGTGAGCAGCTCCGGATCGCCCGGTCCCGCGCCGATGAGCCATACCTTTCCCGGCCGCTGCCCGGTCATCGCGCCTCCCCGGCGGAAAGCCGCTCGACGAGCGCGCAGAGCATCGCGCCCATCTTCGGCGTCTCCGGCACGATGTCGGGTGGGACGCCCAACTCGGCGAGCGCGCGCGCGCAAGTCGGGCCAACTGCGGCGACCAGCGTGCGTTCGCGCAGCGCCTGCAGCAACTCGTCCCGCTTGCCCAGCGACTCGGCGACGTGCACCAGGTGCCGCGCCTGGATCTGGCTGGTGAACGCGGCCGCGGCGAACGAGCCGGCTGCGATCTCGCCCACCATCCGCACCAGCGGGCCGGCATCGGCAGGCAGTGCCCATTCGTAGAGGAGCAGCTCGTGCACCCGCGCCCCTTGCCGGTGCAGGGCCTCGACGAGCGGCGCGTTGGGCTCGCCATGGTGGACCAGCACCACCGCGCGCAGTCGCAGATCGAGCTGGACGAGGACTCCGAGCAGCTCCTCGGTGGTGTAGGGAGGCTGCGCCTTCATCTGCGAGGGCATCCCCTCCCGGTGAAGCACCGCCACCGGCTTCGGTCCCCGGCAGACGGCGAGGCCGCGGAGGATGGCGCCGCGGATCTCGTCTTCGCGCCCGAGGGCGCGGGCCTCCTCGAAGAGCGCGGTGGCGCCCACGCCGGTGGAGAAGACGAAGACCGGGCAGTCCTCGCGGGCCACCCAGTCGAGCAGCCCGGCGACCTCCCGCGCCGCCGGCCGCCGTTCCTCCCGCAGCGCGGGGGCGCAAACGGGGACGCCGCCGCTGCGCCGCACCATCTGCGCCAGCTCCTCGGCCAGCCGGGATTCGAACAGCGCGATGCGCCGGCCTTGCAGGCTCTTCTTCATGCGGCGTCCCGTTTGCCTTCCGAGACGCCCGCGCGCCAGGCTTCGAGCAGCTCGCGCACGCGCGGGCGGCAGCTTCCGCAGCCCGTCCCGGCCCGGGTCGCCGCGCAGACCGCCTCCAGCGATCCGCACCCCGACTTCGCGGCGGCCGCCAGCGCCCCCTTGGAAACCCCGTTGCAGTCGCAGATGCGCGCCTCGTCGGGAAGGTCAGCCACGCGGATGGGCACCGCCCCTTCCTGGTCGTGGAAGAGGAGCGCAGCCCGGTTATCCGGCAGCGGGATGCCACGGTCGAACGACTGGAGCAGCGCGGCGGCGGGCGCAGTATCGCCGAGCAGCACCGCTCCCGCGAGGCGGCCCTCGCGGACGACCAGCTTCTTGTACACGCCGCGCGCAGGGTCGGCGAAGGTGATCTCCTCGTCCCGTTCGCCTGCCGCCTGCGAGAGGCCCATGACGGACAGCTCGACGCCCATCACCTTGAGCCGGGTGGCGAGGCGTGACCCGACGTACATCGCGTTCGGGCGCGCGCCGGAGAGGCGATCGGCGAGGATGCGCGCCTGCTCCCAGGCGGGTTCGACGAGGCCGTAGGTACGCCCGCGGTGCTGCGCGCACTCTCCCAGCGCATGCACCCCCGGGAAGCCGGGGACCGCCAGGTCGTCGCCGACCACGATACCGCGCTCCACCGGAAGCCCGGCCTCGCGCGCGAGCCGTACGTTCGGTCGGATGCCCGCGGCGATCACCAGCAGGTCGCACTCGAGCGCGGTGCCGTCCGCGAAGCGCACGCCCTCGACGCGGTCCCGTCCGAGCACGGCCGCGGTCTGCCTGCCGAGATGGACGCGCACCCCGAGCCCTTCCAGCGTGCTGCGCAGGACCTCCGCGCCGCCGGGGTCGAGCTGTTGCTCCATGAGCTGGGGCAAGAGCTGCAACACGTGCACCTCGGGGACGAGGCGCAAGAGGCCCCGCGCCGCCTCGAGCCCGAGGAGCCCGCCTCCTACCACCGCGGCGCGCCTCGCCTGGGGCGCCTCCCGCAGCAGCGCAGCGCAGTCCGTCAAGGTGCGAAAGACGTGCGCGCCGCGGATCAGCGCGCCGGGGCGCCCGAGGCCGTCGATGGGAGGCAGGAGCGGCGTGCTGCCCGTGCCGAGGACCAGGGTGTCGTAGCGCGCATCGCCGCCGTCGTTTCCGCGGACGACGCGCGCCTGCAGATCGATGGAGACGGCGCGCACGCCCGCGCGCAGCTCGATCCCGCGTTCCCGGTACCAGCCGGGAGGGTTCAGCACGATGTCCTCGGGGCGGTGCTTGCCGGCCAGCACGCTGGAAAGAAGCACGCGGTTGTAGCTCCCCTGCGGCTCCTCGCCGAAGACGGTGACGCAGAAGCGGTCGCCGGCGCCGCGCTCGAAGAGCTCCTCCAGGAAGCGCGCTCCGGCCATGCCGTTGCCGACGAGGACGAGATCGCGCTTCACCGCGCCTCCACGCGAACGGCGCACGACTTGAGTGCCGGCATTCCGCTGAGGGGGTCGAGCGCTCCATGCGTGAGGCGGTTCACCGCGGCCTCGCCGCCGAAATGGAAGGGGACGAAGACCGTTTCCTCGGGCATCCGCCTGCTGACCTCCAGCGTGAAGCGGCCGCTGCCGCGCCGGGTCACGAGGGTGACGGGCCCGCGATCGCGCAGCCCGTACCGGCGCGCGGTTGCGGGATGCATGCACGCGCTTGCCAGCGGCGCGAGCTGGATGAGCTCGGCCACCCGGCGCGTCTGCGTGCCGCTCTGGTAATGCTCGAGGAGCCGCCCGGTGGTCAGGTAAAGAGGGAACTCCTCGTCCGGTACCTCGGCGGGCTCGGTCGGGGCCACGCGATGGAAACGGGCCCGCCCGCTCTCGGTGGGAAAGCGGTCCGCGAAGAGCCTCGGCGTTCCCGGATGGCCCTGCCCCGGGGCCGGCCAGAAGACGCCGTCTCGCGCGTCGATCTCCTCCCACTCGATGCCCGAGTAATCGGCGCGGCCGCCGGCGCTCGCCAGCCGCAGCTCCTCGAAGACCTGGCGGGCGCCCTCGAATCCGAAGCGGCTGGCGTGGCCGAAGCGCCGTCCCAACTCGCAGAGCACCTGCAGGTCCGTCCGCACCTCCGGCGGGGGCGGGCGGAGCCGCCGGCGGCGCACCACCCGGCCTTCGAGGTTCGTCATCGTGCCCTCCTCTTCCGCCCACTGCGCCGAAGGGAGCACCACGTCCGCGAGGGCTGCTGTCTCCGAGAGGAAGAAGTCGGACACCATGAGCAGCTCGAGCCTGCGCAGCCGCCCGGCGATGCGATCCGCCTCGGGCGCGGAGACCACCGGGTTGGAGCCAAACACCAGGAGGGCGCGCACGCCGCCCGGCTCTCCCAGGGTAGACAGCATTTCGTAGGCCGAGGGGCCGGCGCCGGGCAGGTCGCGCTCGCTGACGCCCCACACGGCGGCGAGGTGGAGGCGCGCGCTCGGGTCGTCGATGCGGCGATATCCGGGCAGCTGGTCGGCCTTCTGCCCGTGCTCGCGGCCGCCCTGGCCGTTGCCCTGCCCCGTGAGGGTGCCGAACCCCCCGCCGCGACGGCCGACCTGGCCCAGCGCCAGCGCGAGATTGATGAAGCCGAACACGTTGCGCACGCCCTGGCTTTGCTGCTCGACGCCGCGCGCGGTGAGGATCATCGCGGGCCGTCCGGTGGCGAGGAGCCGGGCCGCTTCCATGAGACCGGCTTGGGGGACCGCGGTGAGCCGCTCGACGCGCTCGGGCCAGAAGGCTGCTGCCTCCGCCTTCACCTCGGGGAATCCTTCGGTGCGCGCCTCGATGAAGGGGGTGTCCAGCGCGCCTTCGCGCACGAGGAGGTGCAAGAGGCCGCAGGCGACCGCCGCGTCCGTGCCCGGCAGCGGCCGCAGGTGCAGCGAGGCCATCTCCGCGCTGCGCGTGCGCCGCGGGTCGATGACGATGAGCTTGCCCCCCGCCGCGCGCTGAGCCTCCAGGTAGCGGAGGAACGGCGGCATCGTCTCCGCGGGGTTCGCCCCCACGAGCACGAGCACCTGCGCGAGGGATACGTCCTCGAGAGGGAACGGCAGGCCCCGATCGACGCCGAGGGCGAGGTTTGCCGCCGCCGCCGCCGCCGACATGCAGAAGCGGCCGTTGTAGTCGATGGACCGCGTGCCGAGCGCGACGCGGGCGAGCTTGCCCAGGAGGTACGCCTTCTCGTTGGTGAGGGCGCCGCTGCCGAAGACGCCCACGGCGTCCCGTCCGAAGCGCGCCTGCACCTCGCGGACGCCAAGGACGACGCGATCGAGCGCCTCCTCCCACGCCGCAGGCCGCAGCGCGCCGTCCGGGCCGCGGAGAAGCGGCGTCCGCAGCCGGTCCGGGTGGTCGAGCGTCGCCGCGGCAGTGTGGCCCTTGATGCAGAGCGCGCCTTGGTTGACCGGAAAGGAGGGGTCCCCGCGCACGGCGATCCCGCCTGCGTCGCTCGACAGCCGCATCCCGCATTGCAGGGCGCAGTAGGGGCAGTGGGTCGCGATCTCAGCGGCTGACAAGTCGTCCTCCTGCCCTCGCGGACAATTCTCCTCCTGTGCTCAGGACGCGGCTGCCATGGCGCTCGGCTCCGCCGCTTCTCCCTCGAGCGTGATGAGGAGCCGCTCGCGCAGCCGGTAGTAGTCCGGGTGCTCGATGACCGCGGCACGCTCCCGGGGTCGCGGGAAGGGCACCTGCAAGACGGCGCCGACGTGCGCCCTGGGACCACGCGTCATGATGGCGATGCGGTCGGAGAGGAAGAGCGCCTCGTCGACGTCGTGGGTGACGAGCAGCGCGGTCTTGCGGTCGCGCGACAGGACGTCAACGAGCGCCTGCTGCAGCTCGTAGCGGGTGAGGGAGTCGAGCGCGCCGAACGGCTCGTCGAGGAGGAGCACCTTGGGGTTGATGCCGAACGCGCGCGCGATGCCCACGCGCTGCCTCATCCCCTGCGACAGTTCTCCCGGACGCTTGCGGAGCGCATCGCCTAAGCCGACCAGCTCCAGGTAGCGAATGGCGACCTGCCTTCGCTCGCGGCGGGCGAGTCTGGGGAAGACCTGTTCGATCCCGAGGAGCACGTTGTCGAGCGCAGTGAGCCAGGGGAGCAGGCAGGGTGCCTGGAAGACGACGCCGCGGTCGGTGCCGGGTCCGCGCACCTCGCGTCCCTCGATGAGGACGCCTCCTTCGCTCGGCTCGGACAGGCCGGCGACGATGGAAAGCACGGTGCTCTTTCCGCAGCCCGAGTGCCCGATGAGGCTGACGAACTCGCCTCGCAAGAGCGACAGGTCGAAACCGTGCACCACCGGCTCTGCCGGCCCTGCCGAGGCGTAGCGCTTGGAGAGCCGCGAGATCTCGAGATGTGCCGTCACGCCACGAGCCCCATCGCGGGCGCCGTTCGACGCGCCTCGCTTCCCCGCCGTCTGCCCGGCCCCAGGAGCCACTCGATCAGCTCGTTGCGTGCCCGCTTGAACCGCGGGTCGTGGTTCACCGCGCGGCGCTCGCGCGGCCGCGGCAGCTCCACCTCGACCGCCGGTCCCAGCGATGCCCCGGGACCCGCGCTGAGCGGAACCACGCGGTCGGCGAGCAGCAGGGCCTCGTCCACGTCGTTGGTGACCAGCAGGACCGTCTTCCGCGCGGAGCGGCAGATCCGTTCGAGCTCGTCCTGCAGCGCGGCCCGCGTCAGCGCGTCGAGCGCGCCGAGCGGCTCGTCGAGGAGCAGCATCTGCGGATCGATCGCCAGAGCGCGGGCGATTGCGACCCGCTGCCGCATCCCGCCGGACAGCTCGCGCGGCCGCTTGTCGCCGGCAGCTGCGAGGCCCACCAGCGCCAGCATCTCCTGCACCCGCGCCAGCTGCCGGTCCCGCGGCCAGCCGGGGAAGATCTGCTCGACCGCGAGCAGCACGTTGTCCCGCGCCGAGAACCAGGGAAGGAGCGAGTAGTTCTGGAAGACGATCCCGCGATCGGGACCGGGTCCCGTGATCGGCCTCCCGTCGAGCGTGAGGGTACCCTCGTCGGGCGCGAGCAGACCGGCGACCAGGGAGAGCAGCGTGCTCTTTCCTGCGCCCGAATACCCGACCACCGCCAGGGTTTCACCCTGCCCGACGCGAAGATCGATACCGCGGATCACCGGCTCCTGGCGCGCTCGCGGGCCGTAGCCTTTGCCGACCTGTCGGATCTCGAGAAAGGCCATGGAGGTGTCCTCAGGCAGCCGTCTTGAAGCGTTCCTCGAGCGCGCTCATCAGGCGGTCGAGCGCGAAGCCGATCACGCCGATGGTGAGGATGCAGAGGATGATGTGCTCGTAGACGAGGCTGTTGTACTCCTGCCAGAGGAAGCCGCCGACACCGGGCGATCCGGTGAGCATCTCCACCGCGACGATGACCAGCCAGGCGATTCCGAGGCTCAAGCGGAAACCAGTGAACATCGAGGGCAGCGCGGCCGGCACCAGCACCTTCCTCAGGGTGCGGACCGGCGAGAGTTGCAGGACGGCGGCGACGTTCAGGTAGTCCTGCGGGATCGCGCGCACGCCCACCGCGGTGTTGAGCACGGTCGGCCACATGGCGCAGATGGCGATGGTGAAGACCGCCGCGGGCTGCGAGCGCCCGAAGAGGACCAGACCCAGCGGCAGCCAGGCCAGCGGCGAGACCGGCCGCAGCACCTGGATGATGGGGTCGAAGCTGCGCGAGAAAAGGCGCGAGCGGCCGAGCAGGAAGCCGAGCGGCGTGCCGATGAGGATCGCGAGCGCGTATCCCTGCGCCACCAGGCGCAACGAGTACCAGGCGAAGCGCACGATGCCCTGGTCCAGCTCGCCCCGCTTGGCGAAGGGCTCGAGCACGTAGGGCCGGCTCACCTCCCAGGTGCGCAGAGGCGAGGGCAGGTTCTTCGACCAGGTGACGCTGCTGAAACCCCACACGGCGACGAGCAGGAGGGCGCCGACGAGCGGGAGCAGGAACGCGGACGCATCGAGGTGTCGCTTCATCATCTCCTCTCTTCAGCCCACCCGGGCGCCTACGGGGAAGGAGAGCGCGTACTCCTCCGCCCGCTTGGGGTCGAAGGTCGCTCCGTCGAACAGGGTCACCGCCGAGTCGTCGCGGCCGCCGTGCCGCACTCCCAGCTCCTTCATCGCCTCCTCGTAGAGGTCCGGGCGCATCACCTGGCTGGCCACGCCGTGATAGTCCGGGGTGCGGTCCACCATCCCCCAGCGGCGGAACTGGGTGAGCCACCAGATCGCGAACTTGGGCTGCGGGTAGTTGCAGTTGCGCGAGCTGAAAATCATGTAGTCGGGATCCTGCTTCTTGCGGCCGTCGCCGTAGTCGTACTGACCGAGCAGCCGCCCGAGGATGATCTCCTTGGGGCAGTTGATGTAGGCGGCGCGCGAGACGATCTCCGCCTGCTCGGGGCGGTTCTTCAGGTCGTCGAGCCACACGCTCGCCTCGTGGAGCGCTTTGAGGATGGCCTTCACCGTCTTCGGATTCTTGTCGGCGAACTCGGCGGTGAAGGCGCAGACCTTCTCCGGGTGGTCCTTCCAGATCTCCTGCGTATTGACGGCGGTGAAGCCGATGCCGTCGGCGACCGTGCGAGCGTTCCACGGTTCGCCCACGCAGAAGCCGTCCATCTTGCCCACCTTCATGTTGGCGACCATCTGCGCGGGAGGGACGGTGACGAGCGCGACGTCCCTGTCCGGGTCGACGCCGCCTGCGCCCAGCCAGTAGCGGATCCACATCGCGTGCGTCCCGGGAGGGAACGTCATGGCGAAGGTGAGCGTCTGGCCATTCTTCTTCGCCTCGTCCACGAACGGCTTGAGGGGTTTCGGGTCTGCCTGCACCTTTCCCTTGAACTTGTTCGAGAGCGAGATGCTCTGCCCATTGCGGTTCAGCATCCAGGGAATGACCATCGGCCTCTTGGGCGCGCCCAAAAGGCCCATCGTCGAGGCGATGGGCATGCCGGTGAGCATGTGCGTCGCCTGGATGTCGCCGTTCGAGAGCGCGTCGCGGATGGCGGCCCAGCTCGCGCCCTTCGCGATGGTCGAGTTGATCCCATGCTTCTTGAAGAGGCCCTTCTCGTGCGCGATGACGATGGGCGAATTGTCGGTGAGCGCGATGATGCCGAAGCGCAGATCGGGCTGCTCCGGCGCGTCGCTCGCGAACACGCGCCCTCCGGGCAGGAGCGTCGCGCCGAGCCCGGCGGCGGCGGTGCCGAGGAACCTGCGGCGGCCGAACCTACGCCGCATGTGCGCTCTCCTGGGGAGGTCCTTGCCCATCGAGGGCCGCGGCGGCCGCCGCGAAGAAAGGCCCGCTGCCCACGCGAGCGACGGTGCGGGAAAAGCGCTCGCCGGGCAGAGCGAGCGACTCGTACGTGCGCAGCAGCGCCTCGACGACGTCTGGCGCGTGCGATCGAGGGAACTTCCGCTCCCATGGCTCGCCCAGTCGGCGTTCGTGCGCGTTGCCCCCCACGTACAGCACGAACGCCTCCACGACTGCGCCGTCGACCTTCATCGTCCCGCCGGCGAGCCCGACGTCCGCTACCTGGTGCCTGGCGCAGGAGTGCGGGCACCCCGAGACGTGGATGCGGAAGTCGGCGTAGCGGTAGTCCTCGCGGCGCGCGCCGAGCGATTGCGACAGCTCGCGCCCGGTGGCCATCGACGAAGAGACGGCGATGGGGCAGTACTCGGTTCCGACGCACGCGACCACGTCGGCGATGCCGCCCCTGCCGCGGGTGCGGAGCTCCGCGCGTTCCAGCGCGGCGGCCGCCGCCTCGAGCTTCGCTTCGGGAACGCCCTGGAGCTCGGCGTTCTGATCGGGCGTGAGGTGGATCAAGCCGTCGCCGAAGCGCTCCGCCGCATCGCACAGCGCGGCGGCCGCCGCCTGGCTCAGCTCGCCCATCGGGATGAGAGCGGGCAGGGTGAAGAGCCCGGCCTGCTTCTGCTCCTGCGCTCCGCCCGGCACGGAGCGGAGCGGGACGAGGCGGGGTCGCGCGTACACTTCCTCCGCCGCCGCCTGGACCTCGAGGGCGGGCAGTCCGCGCGACCGCGCCGTCTCGAGCTCCCCGAGGAAGACTTCGCGGACCCGCGCCTCGCCCCAGCGCTCGACGAGCATCTTGATCTTTGCCCGCGCCCGGTTGCTGCGGTCGCCGTGCTTCTCGCCCATCGCGACGATCGCGGTGAACGCGGCGAGCAGGTCGCGCTGGGGCAGGAAGGGAAAGAGCGGGATCGCCAGACGCGGGGTCGCACCGAGCCCGCCGGCGCCCCAGACGGCGAATCCGGCGGGTCCTCCACCGGCCGCCGGAGTGGCGAGAAACCCGATGTCGCTCGTCGCCACCTGCTCGTCGCACAGGGGGGAGCAGCCGATCGCGACGTTCATCTTGCGCGAGAGGTTGGTGGCGTCGCTGATCTGGACGATGCGGGCATGAAGCATTTCGACGAACGGAGCCGGCGGCAGGACCTCCCCGGCGAAGGTTCCGGCGTGTGCGCAGGCGACGACGTTGCGGAGCGTGTCGCCGCAGGCGCCCTTGGTGGTGAGGCCCGCCTCGCCGAGGCCGGCGAACACCGCAGGTACGTGCTCGATGCGCACGTGGTGCAGCTCGAGGCCTGCGCGCGTGGTGACGTGCACGGAGCCGTGGCCATGGGTCGCTGCGAGCTCGGCCACGCGCCGCAGCTGGCTCGGCCACATCTTCCCGCCCGGCACGCGGATGCGGATCATGAACACGCCGACGTGCTTCTGGGCGCACACCCCCTGCGTCTTGAGCCGGTAGCGATCCGCTTCGGAGATGGACTCGAATCCGGTGCGCGCGAGCGCGTCGATGTCGACTGCGATCCCCTCGCGCTTGATGTCCTCGATCCGGACCGCCATCCTCGGAACCTCCTTGTCTCCCGGCTTTCCGCGAGGCGGTCAATGCAAGGATGGTTCCAGGCCGCTGCGAAGCGGGTCTTGCGGCGCAACTCTCCTCTCATGCGCGCGCAGGAGCCGGGCGGTGCCACGGACGTCGCGAGCCGACAGTTGCGTGGGATGCGGGCCCCGGTGGTGTCAAAGTTGTCGGCTATCGACGCCCCAGGACGTCGTCGCAAAGTTCTCTTGCCGTGGGGGGAGCAAACGCGCGACGTCCCACCTCGTCAGCGAGCGCCGACCACAGGGTTCGACTGCGCGGCTCCTGCCCACGGAATTGTCGATTGGAGAAGAGTCAACGACAGATTCGTCAGTGGTGCAGCACCTTGGAGAGGAACTGGCGCGCCCGATCCGTCTTCGGTTCCGCGAAGAACTCCGCCGTGCGCCCCTCCTCCACGATGCGGCCCTGGTCCATGAAGACGATGCGGCTCGCCACCTTGCGCGCGAACCCCATCTCGTGGGTGACGACCACCATGGTCATGCCGTCGCGAGCCAGGCCGGCCATGACGTCGAGCACCTCGTTGATCATCTCCGGGTCGAGCGCCGAGGTGGGCTCGTCGAACAGCATGCACACGGGGTCCAGCGCCAGCGATCGCGCGATCGCGACCCGCTGCTGCTGGCCCCCGGAGAGCTGCCCGGGGTGCTTGTCGGCGTGCTCGCTCAGCCCGACGCGATCCAGCAGCGCCAGCGCCTTTTTCCGCGCCTGCTCGCCCCCGCGTCCCAGCACCTTGACCTGCGCGAGGGTCAGGTTGTCGATCACCTTCATGTGCGGGAACAGCTCGAACTGCTGGAACACCATCCCCACCCGCGCGCGCAGCCTGGGCAGGTTCGTCCTGCGGTTTCCGACCGAGACGCCGTCCACCACGATCTCGCCGCGCTCGAACGGCTCCAGGCCGTTGATGCACTTGATCAGCGTGCTCTTGCCCGACCCCGACGGGCCGCACACCACGATCACCTCGCCCTTGCGCACCTCGACCGAGCACCCCGCGAGCACCTCGACCTCGCCGTACGACTTGTAGACGTCCCGCACGGAGATCACGCGAGCACCCTCCGGCGCAACAGGCGCACCGCCCAGGAGGCGGTGCAGCACAGCACGAAGTACGCGGCGCCCGCGAAGAGCAGCATCTCGACCAGCCGCCCGTCGCGGTCGCCCACCTTGTACGCGGCGCCGAAGAAGTCGGCCAGCGCCGACACGTACACCAGCGAGGTGTCCTGGAAGAGGATGATCGCCTGCGTGAGCAGGAGCGGCACCATGTTTCGGAATGCCTGCGGCAGCACCACGTGCCACATCGCCTGCAGCGGGGTCATCCCCAGCGCGAGCGCCGCCGAGCGCTGGCCCTTGGACACGCTCTGGATCCCCGCGCGCATGATCTCCGAGTAGTAGGCGGCCTCGAACAGGGCGAACGCGACCATCGCGGAGGCGAGCCGCAGATCGGTGGCGTGGCTCAGCCCCAGGATGTCCCGCAGGAGCGAGGGGACGATGAGGAAGAACCAGAGCAGCACCATGACCAGCGGGACCGAGCGGAACAGGCTCACGTACGCCGCCGCGAAGAGCGACACCGGACGGGCGGGCGAGAGGCGTAGTACCGCAAGGACGGTTCCCCAGGCGATCCCCGCCACGACCGCGACCGCGGTGATCGCGAGCGACACCTTCATCCCCTGCCAGAGGAACGGCAGCGCGCCCGGGATGGAGCTCCAGTCGAGCTCGTACATGGCTATTTCCGGCTCCCCAGGTACCCCGGCACGCGCGCGCGAGACTCGACCGCGCGCATGAGCAGCTGGATGGCGGCGTTGACCACGAGGTACAGCACGGTGACGGCGAGGAACGACTCGTAGGCGTGCGCCGTGTAGTCGACGAGCTGCCTGCCCTGGGCAGTGAGCTCCAACAGGCCGATGGTCGAGCACACGGCGGAGTTCTTGAAGACGTTGAGCGTCTCGGAGGTGAGCGGGGGGACGATGAGCCGCGCCGCCATCGGGAGGAGCACGTAGCGGTACGTCTGCGGCAGCGTCAACCCGAGCGCGAGCGCGGCGTTCTTCTGTCCGCGGGGAAGCGACTCGATCCCGGCGCGCACCTGCTCGCAGACGCGCGCCGCGGTGAACAGGCCCAGGCAGGCCGCCGAAGCCAGGAACTGCTGCGCGAACGGATCGATCTGCTTGAAGCGGTGGCCGCCCGGGACGATCTCGGGGACCACGAAGTACCAGATGAAGAGCTGCGCGAGCAGCGGCACGTTCCGGAAGATCTCGACGTAGGCGCCCGCGAAAGCGCGGAGCCCGCGGCCCGGCACGGTGCGCAGGATTCCCAGCACGGTTCCGAGCGCCAGCGCGAGGACCCAGGCCGCGAGCGACAGCGCGACGGTGTTGCGCAGCCCCACGAGCAGCCACCCCAGGTAGGTGGTCTCGCCGGTCGGGACCGGGCTGAAGAAGATGCGAAAGTCCATCCGTGTCCGGTCAGTCCAACGCCTTGTCGTTCGGGCTCTTGAACAGCGCCTTCATCTCGTCGCTGAGCGGGAAATCCAGGTTGAGTCCCTTGGGCGGGATGGGCTTCTGCAGCCACTTCTCGTAGATGGGCAGGATCCCGCCGGAGGTCTCGAGCGCGGCGATGGTGCCGTCGACGAGCGTCTTGAACGGCTTGTCGTCCTTGCGCATCGAGCAGCCGTACGCCTCGCGCGACTGCGGCGTTCCGGTGACCACCCAGTCGGCCGGCTTGCGTGACTTCGCCAGCTCGCCCGAGAGCAGCACGTCGTCGAGCATGAACGCGGCCGCGCGTCCGCTCTCGAGGATCAGGAAGGACTCGCCGTGGTCCTTGGCGCTGGTGATCTTGACCCCGAGCTTCTTCTCCTCGTTCAGCTTGCGCAGCAGCCGCTCGGAGGTGGTGCCGGCCGTCACCACCGCGTTCTTGCCGGCCAGGTCCGGAAAGTCTTTGATGCCGCTGTCCTTGCGGGTGAGCAGCCGGGTGCGGACGATGAAGATGGTGTTGGAGAACGCCACCTGCTTCTGGCGCTCGAGGTTGTTGGTGGTCGACCCGCACTCGATGTCCACCGTGCCGTTCTGCACCAGCGGGATGCGATTCTGCGAGGTCACCGGCACCAGCTTCACTTGCAGCCCGGGGAGCTTCAGGTCCTGCTTCACCGCGTCGACGATGCGCAGCGCAA
Organism: Myxococcales bacterium; assembly: GCA_036393835.1. GTDB lineage: Bacteria > Myxococcota > Myxococcia > Myxococcales > 40CM-4-68-19 > VBKO01. The sequence goes on from DASWGI010000047.1 coordinate 20,677, forward strand.
TGTCCTGCGAGTAGCCCACCACCTGCTGCTTGTCGTCGTAGTAGGAGAACGGGATCGACGATTCGCGATGGCCCAGCGCGATGACGCCGCTGTCCTTGATCTGCTTCAGGGTGCCGCCCGGCTCCTCCGCCCCGAGTCGGAGCGGCGCGCCCAGGCACAAGAGGACGGCGAAAGCGCGGAATTGCGGCATGGCGGTCTCTCCCTGCAGGAAGCGACCCCTCTTACCAGGAAACAGGGCCGACGAGGCACCCCATCACTTCCGCGCCGCGAAAAAGCGCAGCGCCGCCGGATACGGCGGCGACTGTCAGGAATCCGGCGGCCGCCCCGCCTCGATCACGCGCGAGCGCGTCTGCAGGACGGTGAACGCCACGCGCCGGTTCGTCGCGCGGCCGGCGGTGCTCGCGTTGGTCGCGATGGGCCGTCCCTGCCCGAAACCGACGGCGCGCAGCCGCTCGGCCGGAACGCCCTTCGACTCCAGGTACGCCGCCACCGCCTCGGCGCGCGACTGCGCCAGGACGATGTTGCGCAGCGCGCTGCCGGTGTCGTCGGTGTGACCTTCCACCTGCACCAGGAGGAGGTCGGGATGACTGAGGAGCACCGCGGCCACCTGATCGAGCAGCCTGTGCGAGTGCGGCTTGATGGTCGCCTTGTTGGTGGCGAACCGCACCTGCTCGAGGATCTCGACGCGGCTGGCGGTGACGGTGACCAGCTGGCGCGCGTCGATCGGGCACCCGTGGTTGGCGACCGGCCCCGGCTGGTCCGGGCACGAGTCCTCGGAATCAGGGATGCCGTCGCCGTCGCGGTCGGCGGGCGGCTCGGGGACGTACGCCGCATGCACCACCTTCGGCGGCTCGCCTGGAACCGGCGGGCAGCTCAGCGCCTCGGAGAAGACCTGCACGGGCAGCGGCGCGGGCCGGATGAACGGACGTAGGGAGGCGGGGTTCTCGTTGCAAGCCGAGGGCGACCATCCCACGCCGAACATGAAGCGGGCGCGCGGCGCTCCCACGCCGTCGGTCAGCGCGCCGCCGCCGGCCAGGTCGACCGCCAGGCCGCGGACCGGGCAGACCGTGGCGCCCACGCGCCATTCGGCGGGCGAGGTCCCTGCCGCGAAGTCCGCGCGCAGGAACGTGCGCGCTTCCATCTCGGCGTAGACGCGCCGGGGGATCCACGCGCGCGAGCGAGGAGGCAGGTACCCGAGCCCGGCGCGCAGCCCGGCCTCGTTGCCGGTTTTCACGTCGAGCAGCTCGTGCGGGGGACGCAGCCGCAGGAACGCGTTGCCGAGCAGGTCGAGGTTCCCGCTCCCGCTCTCGACCAGCCGGCGGCCGGCGGCGAGCAGGCCCTCGGCGCGGACCCGGCCATCGTCGGTGAGCGTCCGTGCCCGGGCGGTGGGGAACTCCAGCGAGAGCTGCGTGGCCAGGTCGATGCCCGCCCACTCCTGGCGGAGCAGGGCGAGGCGCGGCGTCAGGCGCAGATCGCCGAATCCGCCCACCAGCGAGGAGGGTCCGCGCGAGGAGGGCGGCAGCTTGGACAGGTCCCCCTGCTGCGAGTACGTGACGGGGAGCTGGGCCGAGACCGACAGCGGCCCGAGGAGGTGCGCCTGCAGCGCGAGCCAGCCGCCGGTCCGGTTGTCCACCAGCACGTTCTCGGACCCGGACTGCGATCTGTAGACCAGCGGGCGCACGGCGTAGTCGGTCCACGTGCGCACTTCGAAGCGCTGTTCCCCCGGAAGCGGTGGACGCGCTCCTTCGACGGACACGAAGCCGTCTCCGCCCGACGCGGGTCGGAAGAGCGACACGTCCATGCTCGTCGCCTGCGCCCGGGCAGCGACGGGGAGGGCCACCGCCGCCAGGAGCGCCAGTGCGCGCGCGCGGCGCCTCGGCAGCACCGCGAGGAAGGCGGCGACCGCGAGCAGCGGCCAGGGCGTCCCGCCGCTCGAGCAGCCGCCGCGCGCCACGCCGGACTCCACCGTCCTGAAGGTGCTCTGCGCGGGGTCGCTGACGTTCTGGTCGCCGTCGATCGCCGCCGCCGAGACGTGGTGCGAGCCGAAGGGCAGAGCCGCGGAGGGGAGCAGGCTCCACTTCCCGTCTGGAGCGACTTGCGCCGCATAGACGGCGCCATCGAGGGTCACCTGGACGGTGGTGCCGGCCGCCGTGCGCCCGGCGAGCACCGGCCGCGAATCCTCCACCTCCGAACCGTCCGCGGGCGAATCGATGGTGGGCGGCGGAGGAGCCACGTCGGAGATCGTCACGCCGACGGGAACGGCGGGAAGCGAGACGTTCCCGGCGGCATCGGTGGCGGTCGCGCTGAACTGGTGGAACCCGGCGGCCAGCTCGCGCTCGGGCCTGCAGCTGAACGCTCCGGCGCCGTTCGCGCTCGCCTCGCACAGCGCGGCGCCGGTGCCCGCGTCCGTGACGGTGACCGCGCTCGCGGCCTCGGCCGTGCCGCTCAGCACCGGGCGGTGCTTGCGGCTCGGGGAGGCGAGGAGGTCCAGGACCGGCGCGTTGGGCGGTGTGGTGTCGATCACCACGGCGCGCGCCATGCTGGGGCCCGAGAAGTGACCTTTGCCGTCGGTGAGCACGGCCACCAGCAGGTACGATCCATCGGAAAGAGCCTTCTGCGGGCGGCAGCTCCACCGGCCCGTCGAATCCACCGTTCCCGAGCACAACGGCGTCTCGCCGTTCACCACGGCGACGGACAATGCGGCCTGCGCCGCGGCGGCGAAGAGAGTGGCGATGCTGGACGTCTGCGAGGAGAGCGTCCCGCTGAAGAGCGGCGTCGCATTGCGCGTCGGCGACTTCAGCACGTCGAAGAACGGAGCGTTCAGCGTGCGCACGCTGAGCATCTTCGGAGCCGACGGGCCGCTGCGGTTCCCCACGGGCGTCACCTGGAAAGCGGTCAGCAGGTAATCGCCATCTTCGAGCGGGTCCGCCGGGCTGCAGCTCCATTTTCCGGAGTTGTCCACGCGGCCGGAGCAGAGCGTTTGGCGGATGGCGTCCACCACGAAGACCTGATCTCCGGCCTCGCCGGTCCCCTTGAACGTCACGCGCGGGTCGGCGGTGGGCGACTCCGGGGCCTCGAGGGTGGGCGCGCCGGGAAGGTGCGTGTCGATGACGAAGGTGACCGTGACGGCCGTGCTGACGTTCCCCGCCGCGTCCTGCTGGGTGACCGACGCGGTGTGGGTCCCGTCCGCGAGCGTCGGCGAGGTGCAGGTCCAGCTTCCGCCGGCGGACACCGTGGCCTGGCAGAGGGGCGACCCGGATCGGGTGACGGAGACCACCGCGCCCGGCTCCCCCCGGCCCGAGAACACCGGCCGCGCCACGTTGGAAGGCGTGGGCACCTGATCCACGGTCGGGGCCGCGATCGAGGTCTTCACCACGAACAGATCGGGGTTCGACGCCGGCGAGGTGGAGTTGCCGCGTTTGATCGTCGCGACCAGGAGATGGGATCCGTCCGCGAGCTTGCTCGACACCTTGCACGACCACTGCCGGCTCGAGACCTTCGCGACGGTGCAGAGCGTCTTGCCGTTCTCGCTCACCGACAGCGACACGTCGCCATCGTCGTCGTCATCATCGTCTTCGTCGCTCCCGGAGCACACCGAGGAGGTCCCCGTCAGGGTGGGGGACGAGTCCCTGGTCGGCGAAGGCGTCTGGTCGATGGTCGGCGCCGCCAGGCCCTGGGTGCGCACGACGAAGTCGATCCCCTGCGAGGTGAACCCCGCCGCGTCGATCCGCGCCGTCCAGGTGTACCCGCCGTCGGCGAGCTGCTGCGTGCAGGACCAGGTCTGATCGCTGCGCACCGTGGCCGCGCAGGTGTGGACGACCAGCCGTCCATCGGTGGCGGTCACCGCGACCGCGCTGCCGGAGGCGGCGCTGCTGCGTCCCGAGAAGACGACCTTCTTCGAGGTCACGACTCGTCCCTGGGCAGGGTCGCTCGGGGTGAGCACGGAGAGCGCTTGCGAGTCGCGCGCGGCCAGGTCCCAACCTTCGGAACCGCAGCCGCAGAGCAGGAGCGCGAAAGGAAGAACGGTCCTTGCGGCGGAAGACAGCTTCACCATACCGAGCTCCTACGCGCGGCGAGCAAATTCCAAATCTATTGAAACGCGGCGGCTACACGCACCCCGCGAACATCTTCGCGCGGTGCGACATGTACGCACAAGAGGGCAGGTTGTCGGATTTTAATTCCCCCGTGCCGACGAGCAGTTGCGTTCCCAGTACCTGCGTTCATGGAGGGAACGCGCGGCCGCCCTCGCATTCTTCCCGGCGCCGCGGTCCGGCGCGCGGGAGGGACGTTCCGCCGATTGACACCGGCGAGCTCCGGGGAGCGGGATGGCGCGTTGGGGACTCCGACCATGCCGACCATCCGCCGGACGACGCTCGCCGTCTACCTCGCGCTGGGCAGCTTCGCTCTCGCTGCTCACGCGCGCGGCAACCTGCACCGCGTCAAGCACGTGATCGTCGTGATGCAGGAGAACCACTCGTTCGACAACTACTTCGGCGCGCTGCCCTACGTCGGTGGCAGCCCGTACCGCGCGGGGCCGTGCGACAAGCACGACCACGCCTGCGTGGACGGGCTCACCTGTTCGCGCAGCGGCGGCGAGTTGACCTGCCGCAACTCGAACCTCGACGACGACGGCAGCACGGTGGTCTCGTTCCACTCGCGCAACTACTGCCCCGCGCCGGACCTGCAGCACGAGTGGCCGGGCAGCCACGCGGAAGCGAACTTCATGAACCCGGCGCTGACGCGGCTGTCGAGCCCGAACGACGGTTTCGTGCGCGTGAACGACGCGACCGAGCAGCTCGACAACGGGGTGGAGACGCCGACCGACGACGACACGATGGGGTTCTACGACCAGCGGGATCTGCCCTTCTATTACGGGCTCGCGCAGACCTTCGCGATCAGCGACCGCTACTTCTCCTCCGTGATCGGGCCCACCTTCCCGAACCGCTCGTACGCTCTGGCGGCGACCTCGTTCGGGCACCTGACCACCGCCGAGATCTTCCCGCCGCCGGGTGGCTACAAGCCGATCACCGGGACCATCATGGACCTCCTCGACCGGCGGCACGTCTCCTGGATCAACTTCTTCTCGGACCTCCCGACCACGGCGATCTTCCGGCCGCCGGACATCCCCAACACGATGCAGCCCGTGACCCAGTTCTTCGCCAAGGCGCCGCCGAAGCCGGCCGCTTGCGAGCTCCCTGCTGTTTCGTTCGTCGATCCGGGCTTCGGAGTCGCTGGCGTCGAGACCGACGAGCATCCCCCGGCGGACATCCGCCTCGGACAAGCGTTCGTCTCGCGGATCGTGAGCGCGCTGAGGGCGAGCAGTTGCTGGGACGATTCGGTCCTGTTCCTCACCTACGACGAGCACGGCGGGTTCTACGACCACGTCGCGCCGCCGAGGGCCAGGCAGGGAGGGACGCGCAATCCGGACGGGATCGATCCCGGCCAGTGCGCGGACGCCTCGAGCCCGCCGGCGAGCGAGCAACCCGGAGGCGGACAGGAATGCGACGTGAGCCGGTTCGAGGCGGCGGCCATCTGCCCCGGCTTCACCCCGACCGGGCCGTACCCGGCGTTCTGCGCGAACTTCGATCAGCTCGGGTTCCGCGTGCCGTTCATCGCCATCTCGCCCTTCTCGCGGCCGCGCTACGTTTCGCACCAGGTGGCCGACCACACCTCGATGCTGGCGTTCATCGAGAAGCGGTTCCTGAGCAGTGACGACGGCGGGGACGACGACGGTGAGCGGTTGCACCTCACCCGGCGCGACCAGCATGCCTCCACCCTCGAGGACCTGTTCGACTTCGAGCGGGCGCCGTCGGCGAAGGCGCCGGTGCCGGCCCCGACGGACCCCAAGGCGACCTGCAAGCCGTCCCCTTAGTCGGGACCGATAGGACTCGTCCCGGGCGGGACGCGTTGCGTTAGAGAGGCGGGCCGTTACCCGGTCCGAGTGTGCAGCTGCTCGAGCGCCTCGCGCGCGGCGCGCTTGCTGCTGCAGCGGAACGGGCCGCGGCGCTCGTCGGCGAACTTCCCTTGGGCGAGCTTGCGCAGCGCGGGCAGTGCGCGCTCGTCGCCCAGCTCGCCAAGCGCACGGGCCGCGCTCGCGCGCGCATCGCACGACTTGCTCTCGGTCATGCGCACCAGTTGCTGCAGGCCGCGGCGCTCGCCGCCCTTCGCCGCCTTGGCATAGCCGTCCGCCGCCGGGCCGAAGGAGCCGCGCGCTTCCTGGATGCGCGCGTCGGCGAAGACGCGCTCCTGGCCGTCCTTGATCTGCTTGAGCTCCTGGCGGGCTGCGCGGAAGTCGTGCTGGGCGAGGGCGCGCTCGATGGGGTCGGTGCGCCGGGTGGAGAGGAGCACGGCCGCGGCCAGAAGGACGACGAGCCCGCCCGCGATCGCCACCTGGGCCTTGCGGGGGATGCGCGCGATCCGCGCCGCGGCCGCCGAGGGCAATGCGCGCACTCCTGGAGGGAGCCGGCCGTACTGGCGGCCCGCCCAGGCCGAGCCGGAGCCGAGGAGATCGAGGACGCGAGGAGCGACGTCGCCGAGGGCGCCGCGGGCGGGCGCGACGGCGCGGGCCACGGCAGCGCGCACCGGCGCGATGGCGCGGGCCGCGGCCGAGTCGCCGCCCTGGAGCAGACCGTCCGGACCGATGCCCGGGAGCCGCCCCGCCCTGGCGAGGCCGACGCCGCCGAACGGCAGGTCGGAACCGCGGGCGCGCGCGAGCCGGTAGAGCCGCACTTCGGCGGGCACTCCGTCGGCGTCGCCCAGCTCCTCGGCGGTGAGCCGGGACTTGTCCATGGCGGCGAACACGTCGCCGGAGAGCACCACGTCGCCGCGCCCGGCGGCGCCGCGGACGCGGGCGGCCAGGTCGACCAGATCGCCGATGACGCCGTTGCGGTCGACCCGCATCTCGCCGCTCACCACGCAGGCGCGCAGGTCGGGCCTCTCTCCGGAGCCGCGCGCGTGCTGCGCGGCGCGGTCCTGCACCGCCGCGGCGGCCAGCACCGCGTCAGTGGGGCGACGGAACACGATCTGGAACGAGTCGCCCACCGCCGAGGCGAGGCGTCCGCCGAACGCGTCGCAGGGAGGGAGCAGGATTCCGCGGAACACGCGCATCATGCGCGCGCCCTCCGCGTACGGTTGGGCGGAGACCCGGCTGCCCAGCCCGGGGACGTCGATCCACAAGAGCGTACCGCGCCTCGTCGACATGGCCCGGCATTGTAGCGACGGGCGCTGTAGGGAAGTCAGGGCCGCGTTCCCTACCTGGGCTCCCTGGCGATCGCGGCTCCCGGCATACTAAGGAGGGGCATGCGCCTCCGGATCGCTCTCGCGGCTCTCGCTGTCCTCTCGCTCGCGCCGCTGGCCGCGCCCGCGCAGGTCCGGCTCGGCGTCGGCGGCGACTACATCTTCAACGATCAGGGAGCGTTCGAGCTGACCCTCGCCGTCGAGGGACGGCTCGCCCACCGCATCGCCGTGGAAGGGCGTTTCGGCGGGTTGGTCACGACCTCCTCGCCCACCCTCGGCGTCCCGCTCGACTTCGGCCTGCGGGTGACGCCGGGAGGGCGCACCTACTTCGAGGCGCTGATCGGTCCCTGGTTTTTCTTCAACAGCGGCGACGCCGTCCGCGGCCACGCCGCCTTCGGCTTCGGCCTCGAGCAGCGCCACTTCTCCTTCGGCCTGGAGATCGGCGGGCTGACCGGGTCGAACGCGATGATCGGGGGGCGCCTGGCCTGGCGGATCTGAAGCCGGCTTGGTCTCGTGCGCCCCTCGTTCGGGGGCCGCGAGCAGGAGCCGCCGCCTCTTGTAGGTTGCGCCTCTGTGAACGTCTGCTAACTACGTTTTCTAGCGAACAGTCTGCTCCGCACTCGTGGCGTACTTCGGCAATCCGCAATTGAGACATCGGCGAGCAAGGTAGTTGCCGTAAATCATCCGCACGAAAAATGGATTCCCGCATCGCGGGCACCTCCACCTCATGACGAGGATGTGGGCAATGGCACATGCTCCGAGCCAGCATAGCCCTGCGACCCAGGTCACCATGCGCGCTGCTTGGGGGTAGAGCCACCATGCTAGAATCCACGTGAGAAAAGGCACACACCAGACGATTGTCCGAGTCCAAGCAAGGATTCGGTAGCGCCTCCAACGTCGCACGTAGTGTGGATCAGGAATCAATGGCCTGGCCCGAATCCAATCGGCGCGCACAGCACCGATGACGTCAGGGCTATTCTATGCAGCAGGGGCTGGCCGGGCGCTCGCATGCGCCCAAGCGCTCGATGAGAAGAGTTGCGCTTCTGTTCTCGTGTTCAAGGCGCCGCGCTGAACGGCCCCTTCCCAATTCCGCCCGCCGGGTCAGAAGAAGCTGCCGAACGTGATGTAGAAGGTCGCGGAGCGCTCCGACGAGGTGCCGACGTCCAGCCGCAGCACGAACTCGCGGTGGTAGGCGCGCAGGCCGCCGCCCGCGCCGCTGTGGAAATTGAAGAAGCGGACGTCGTTCCCGTCCAGCTGCCAGACGCGGCCCGTGTCGATGAACCCGACCAACCGACGCGGTCCGCGGCCACGCCGCGTTCGGCTTCGGGCTCGAGCAGCGCCAGTTCTCCTTCGGCCTGGAGATCGGCGGACTCACCGGCTCCAACGCGATGATCGGCGCCCGCCTCGCCTGGCGGATCTGAGCAGCCGCCTGCTCGTCGTCTAGAATTCGTCAACGCCCTTCTTCCCGCTCGCGCGCGCCCCGCGCCTGCAAGAGCTTCGCCGCGGCGGCGTGGCCGGACTTCCGGGCGACTCCGAGCGGGGTGCGGCCGTCCTGGGCGCGGGAGTTCGGGTCGGCGCCCGCGTCGAGGAGCAGCGCGATCAGCTTCTCGCTGCCGATCTG
>DASWGI010000048.1:0-13935 GCA_036393835.1 Myxococcales bacterium
TACAGCGACGACGAGCTGAAGGTGGGCTCGCGCCTCGAGCTGGACCTGTTCCTTCCGGACGACACCACTCTCGCCACCAAGGCGGTGGTGGTCTGGGTCCACCAACTGCCGTCGGGCGATCCCGCGAAGTACGACGTGGGCGTGCGCTTCGACGAGATGGACGACGCCGACCAGCAGCGCCTGTCCCACGTCCTCGCCGAGGAGGGCGCATAGAGGTCGTCGCGCAGGACGGAGCGCGGCTGCACGTCATCGACCAGCGGCCCGCCGATCCGTCTGCTCCCGCGGTGCTCTGGCTGCAGGGCCTGAATGCGCCCGCCGCCGCCTGGTCGGTCCAGCTCGCGCACTTCTCGCGGACCCACCGCTGCATCGCTCCCGACGCCCGCGGCGTGGGCAAGAGCGACGCGCCGCCGGGGCCGTACACCACGGGGCAGCTCGCAGACGACGCGTTGCGCGTCCTCGACGCGTGCGAGGTCGAGCGGGCCCACGTGGTCGGGCTGTCGCTCGGCGGGGGAGCCGCGCAGGAGCTGGCGCTGGCCCATCCCGGGCGGGTGCGCTCGCTCGCGCTCCTGGCGAGCTTCGCGCGGCAAGCTCCCCGTTCGCGCGCTCTGCTGGAGTCCTGGCGGGCGCTGTACCCGGTCGCGGCGCAGTCGGCTCCGCTGCGCGCGGCCTGGGAGAAGCAGGCCTATGCGTGGCTGTTCAGCGAGGCGTACTGGCGCAACGAGGCGGCGGTCCGCGCCGCGCTCCGCTTCGCCGGCTCGCAGCCGTTCCAGAGCGTGCAGGGCTTCGCCGGCCAGATCGACGCCGCGCTCGCGCATGACTCCGTGAGTCGCCTCCCAGGGCTTCGCGTTCCCACCCTGGTCGCCCACGGGTCCCTCGATCAGCTCGCTCCGGCCGCTGGCGCGGAGGAGATGGCGCGGCTCATCCCCGGCGCGCAGCTCCTCCTGCTTGCCGAGGTGGGGCACGCGGTGAACCTGGAAGGGCAACGCGCGGTCAATGCCGCGCTGCGCGCGCTGTGGGCGCGTTCGCCGTAGAGGCGCTCCCCTTCTGCTCCACGGAAGCGCAGCGGACCGCGACCGTCACTACATTGCCTGCCGTGACGCGGGGCTTTCCCACACTGGCACACAGCTTGCTCAAAACCCCGCCCAACATCGTCCACGGGGAGCGGGCTGGAAACCTTGACCGGTAAGTGTTCGATTCGAGCTGGTCAAATTTGACGGAGCGGTGATCGATGGAGCGAGCGAACCAGGTACTCGTGATCGACGATGACGAAGCGGCGCGGGAGATCCTCGTCGAGCTCCTGGGCAGGGTGGGCTACCACGCCTTCGCCGCGCCGGACGGGCGCTCCGGGTTGGAGTGGCTCGCCGGCGCGGCGGTGCCGCCGCAAGCGGTGCTGCTCGACCTGCGCATGCCCGGCATCGACGGCTTCGAGGTCCTGCGCCGGTACCGCGCGCAGGGCGGGCTCGCCCCCGTCATCGCGCTGTCGGCCATGGACGACAAGGAATCGGTGGTCAAGGCGATGCGGCTCGGCGCCAGCGACTACCTGGTCAAGCCCATCGAGCCCGAGGAGCTGCGCGAGGCCATCGAGCGCTGCAGCGCCTCGGCGCCCGCGCCCGGCGCGGAAGAGGTCCCAGCGGTGGCGCCCTCGCGTCCCGATCCGGTGCCCGCCATCCTCGTGCGCGAGGCCGGAGCGCCGTCTCCCGTGGCGCCCATGGCCGGGTCGCGCCGCGGCCCGCCGGCGGACTTCATCTCCGTCAGCCACGCCATGATGGGCATCTGGGACATGGTCGACCGCGTCGCGGAGACCGACGTTCCGGTACTCATCCGCGGCGAGAGCGGCGTGGGCAAGGAGGGAATCGCCCGCGCGCTGCACGAGCGGAGCCCGCGGCGTGGGAAGCCGTTCGTGAAGATCAATTGCGCGGCGCTGCCCAGCGAGCTGCTCGAGAGCGAGCTGTTCGGCCACGAGCGCGGCGCGTTCACCGGCGCCACCAGCGAGAAGCCGGGCAAGTTCGAGCTGGCCGACAAGGGGAGCATCTTTCTCGATGAGATCGGCGAGATGCACCCGGCGCTGCAGGCCAAGCTCCTTCAAGTCTTGCAGGACGAGGAGTACTACCGGGTGGGCGGCAAGCGGCCGCTGCGCGCCGATGCGCGCGTGGTGGTGGCCACCAACCGCGTGCTGGAGGAGGAGCTCGCCCGCGGCAACTTCCGCGAGGACCTCTACTACCGGCTCAACGTGGTCAGCGTGCACGTCCCTCCCCTGCGCGACCGCAAGGAGGACGTGCCGCACCTCATCGAGCACTTCCGCCGCAAGTACGGCAGCAAATACAAGCAGGGCGCGCTGGAGTTCTCGCCGGACGTGACTCGCCGGCTGTTCGAGTACGACTACCCGGGCAACGTGCGCGAGCTGGAGAACCTGGTGCGCCGCCTGGTAGTGCTGCGCGACGAGCGCTTCGTGCTGGACGAGCTGAAGGCGACGCAGGCGCGCAGGCCGGCGCTGCAGCCGGCGTTGCAGATGGGCTCCGCCGGCGGCGCGCTGCCGCCCGCGAACCAGGGCCAGCAACGGTTCGAGGCACCGCCGTCGCATCCGCCCCCGCCGGCGGTGCCGACGATGCGCGTCAGCGCGGAGACGGTGTCGCTCAAGGAGATCGCGCGCCAGGCGGCCCTGCGCGCCGAGCGCGAGGCGATCAGCGCGATGCTCGCGCGCACCAACTGGAACAAGCGCAAGGCGGCCGCGCGCCTCCAGATCAGCTACAAGGCGCTGCTCTACAAGATCAAGGACTGCGGCCTCACCGATCCGCGCATCACCGCGAGCATCCCCGACCTCCCTGCCGTCGGCCTCGCCGCCAACGACCTCTCCCGCAGCAACTCCTGACCCTGTAGTGCCGCGAACGGGCTAACGACCGAACGCGGAGGCGCGGAGACGCGGAGGATCTGGTTGGTTCTCGGGATCGGGCGCGCGTGTCCGAATCGGAGCAACAGAAATCGATCTCCGCGCCTCAGCGTCTCCGCGTTCTGTTGTTTGCCCGCTAGGGGTGGGCTTCGCGGTGGGGGACGAGGTGCGGAGCGGCGGACTCGTCGGGCTCGGCTGGTCGCTGCCTGGGCGAGGTGTGCGGCGCGAGGAGCTTGCCGAAGAGAAGGAAGAGCGTGCCCATCGAAAGGAGCAGCAGCGGCTCCTCGAAGGGGCCTAGCGATGTCCTCTGCAGCGCGAAGGCGGCGACGGCGAACACGATGGCGGCGGCGGCGATGGTGCGGTGCATGAGCTCCGGCGTCCCCGTGGACCCTCGCCCGATGCGAGGTGCTCGACGCACGGGAGCTCAGCAGGATCCGCGCCAATGCGTCTCCAGAGCCGCCCGTTCCACGCGAGTGGGAACGGCGTTTCCATTCGTGTGGAACGCAACGGAGCGCGACCGGCCGCGAGGCGCAGAAGCGCCTGGCCGCTCGCCCCCGATCGTTCGCAGGGAAGACGCAGTGGGCTTCCTTGAGCGCCCGGCGGTCTGGCACGCGCCGTGCTCCTGGACCGGCCCGAGACCCGCCTGTCCGGCCGTGGCGGAGGAGGCATTCGATGTCCGTGAGCTGCAAGTGGTGGTGGGGGCCTGCGGCGGCGCTGCTCGCGTTCGGACCTGGCTGCGCGCACAGCGGCGTGTCCCAGCAGGACGAGGCGCAGCAGGTGGTGCAGGAGTACCGGCTCGCCAAGGAGGACGTGGTCGAAGTCTCCGTCTGGAAGGAGCCGGACCTGTCGCGCACCGTGCCGGTGAGGCCGGACGGGAAGATCACGCTGCCCCTCCTGGGCGACCTGCCGGCCGAGGGCCTGACGACGGGGCAGCTCGAGAAAAGCGTGCAGGACAAGCTGTCGCCGCTGGTCCGCGACCCGCGCGTGACGGTGATCGTGCACGACGTGAACGGCAGCCGCATCTACGTGACCGGGATGGTCACGCGGCCCGGCGCCTTCCCGCTGCGCAGCCACATGACGGTGCTGCAGGCGCTGGCCATGGCCGGCGGCCTGGCCGAGTTCGCCGACCGCGGCGAGATCACCGTGCTGCACGCCGACGGGACCCGCCACGTGGTCGCCTACGACGACCTGGTCAACGGCAAGGTCCGCCGGCAGCTCTCGGCCGGCGACACGGTGGTGGTGCCGTAGGTGAAGCCGATGGCCACGCGCGTCCACATCCCGCTGCTCGTGGCCTTGTCGGCGCTCGCCGCGGGGCCGGCGGGCGCCAAGGTGTACGTCGAGTGGAAGCCGCGAGCGTCGTTCCTCGCCGGCTTCAACGACAACGTGCTCCTCGACGGGTCGGGCGCCGACGGATTCGGCCAGGCGCGCCCGGGCATCCGCCTCGATCTGTTCGGCGACCACCAGTTCCACGTCGACGTGGACTGCCAGGCCGGCATCGGGCGGCTGCTCCACCCGGACAAGTTCGCGCTGAACGGGGGCGCGTTCGCCACCAGCGAGCAGTGCATCGCGCACTACAAGGATCGCTGGTCGCCGCGCACCTCGTCGCACGCCCTCTTGCGCAGCACGTATGCGCAGGACCCGTTCGCCATCTCCGGCCTGGGCCTGCTGCTGCGCGCCGGGCAGACGCAGGTGTTCAGCACGCGGCTCTCGGCCGAGGTGGATCACGCGGTGAGCCCGCGCGCGCAGTGGCGGTTCGGCTTCGACTCACAGGTCCTGGCGTTCGGCGCCAACGATCCGGGGAACGGCGCGGTGTTCACGCCCTCGATCGGGTACGCGTACCGCACCAGCCCGTACGACAACCTCTCGCTGACCGGGCGCGAGCAGCTCTTCTACTCCTTCGGCGCCACGCCCCAGGCCAGCGCGCCGCAGGGAGTTCCCGGCGGGATCGTGACCCAGGCGCACAGCCTGCAGCTCGGCTGGGAACGGCGGCTGCGGCCGTGGGCCACCCTCAAGGCGAGCGGCGGGCCCCTGTACGTGACCGGCCAGAACGGCGGCCAGTTCTCGCCAGCGGCGAAGCTGGAGATCGAATCGGTGACGCCCCGGCTCGCCGCACGGCTGATCGTCTCGCACGACCTGATCATCGGCGCCTCGCGGGCGGGCGCCATCGTGGGCGACCTGGCCGAGGTGGCCACGCTGGTCACGATGGGCGACTTCACCGGCGGGCTGCGCGCGGGCGTCTACCGCAACTCGGACCTGCCCTCGCAGTTCACCGCGATCGGCCCGGCCGGGTACTCGGGCGAGGTCTCGCTCGACTACCGCATCGGCCGCGAGTGGACGGTGGGCCTGGCCGCGCTGCGCGACGCCCGGCTCAACGAAACGGACGTAGGGCGGCAGGTGGACCGCGACGTGGTGCAGCTGCGGCTCACCTGGGAGCGGTTCCAGCCCTTCTGACCTGGGGAGGAGGAGAGAATGGAGCGCACGTACACGGTGGATGAGCTCCTCGGCGCTGTGAAGCGCCGCTGGAGGTGGACGGCGGTGGTGGCGGCGGCGGTGTTCGCCGTGGCCGCGCTGGTGATCGCGCGGCTGCCCAGCGAGTACCGCACGCGGGCGCTGGTCATGGTGGAGCCCCTGCACCCGCACCCCGACCTCGTGGTGCCGGTGATCTCCAGGACCCTCGAGGAGCGCGTGAAGTCGGTGCGCTCGCAGGTGTACGCGCGGCAGCTGATGGCGACCGCGATCGAGGAGCTCAACCTCTACCCGCAGGCTCGCGAGAAGGACGGGATGGATGCCGCCGTGGAGGCGCTGCGCAACGACACCGAGGTGCACGGGGAGGGCGACGACGCCTTCAGCATCACCGTGCGCTCGCGCGACGCCGCGCTGGCCGCGAAGACGGCCAACCGCCTGGCGGAGCTGTTCATCGAAGGCAATCTCCAAGTTCGCGCGGGCCAGGTGGCGCGGACCCGCGACGTCATCACGCAGCAGCTCGCCCAGATGCGCGGCGAGCTGTCGAAGAGCGAGGCGAAGATCTCCGCCTTCAAGCGCGCGAACTCGACCACCCTGCCGGAGCTGAACGAGGCCCGGATGCGCGAGCGCGACCAGCTCGCCAAGCAGATCGAGGTGGAGACGGGGTTCATCCAGACAGCCCAGCAGCGCATCGACCTCATCGGCGTGCTCCCGGCCGGCCGCGAGACGGAGGTGGGCCGCATGGAGCAGCAGGTCGACGACCTGCGCGGAAGGCTCGGCACAGTGCGCGCGGCGCTCACGCCGGAGCACCCCGACGTGCAGGCGCTTTCCCGCGAGCTCGGCAACGCCCAGGCGCGGCTGGAGCAGGCCCGCGCCCGCGCCGCCGCCAACGACCTCGAGCTGCGCCGCATGACCCAGGCGATCGGCCGCGGCCGCAAGAACATCGCGCAGTCCCAGGCGCGCATGGCCGAGGTGGACAAGCTGATCGCCGCCGCGCCGCTCACCGCCACGCAGCTGGCCGAGCTGGACCGCGACACCGACATGCTCAAGGTGAAGGTGGGGCAGCTGGTCTCCAAGAAGGCGGAGGTGGAGATCACCGCCGAGCTGGAGGCGAAGAACGCGCCGGCCGAGTTCCGCGTGCTCGAGTCGGCCACCGCGCCGGCGCTGCCGGCCAGCCCGAACCGGCCGCAGATGCTGCTGCTCGCGCTGCTCGCGGCGGTGGCGCTGGGCAGCGCGATCGCCGTCGGGCAGGAGCTGTCCGACCGCACGCTGCGCAGCGAGGAGGAGGCGGTTTCGCTGGCGCTGCCGGTCCTGGCCACCGTTCCGCGGCTGCACGGGGCGGGGGCGGGGCGGGTGCTGGCGCTGCCGGCGATGCAGGGTGAACAGGCGTAGCAGCCGGGTGGTCCCGGAGAGAGGGAGAAACGTCATGACGAGCATTCCGAAGGCGGTAGCGGGGACCCGGACGCCGTTCCTCGAGCGGATCGAGGGCGGCGGCGCCGAGGTGACCATCGACGAGCGGCTGGTGGCCATCACCGATCCACAGGGCGCGGCCGCCGAGCAGTACCGCATGCTGCTGCACCGGCTGCGCTATGCGCGGTCGCTGCGGGGCGCCGCGCACGGCGGGGCGGTGATCGCGGTCACCAGCGCGCTGCGCGAGGAGGGCACCAGCCTCACCGCGGCCAACCTGGCGCTCACCGCCGCCCGGGCGGGCGACTCGCGGGTGGCGCTGGTCGACTGCGACCTGCGCCGCGGCACGCAGGCGGCGCTCTTCGGCATGGGCGCGCGCATGGGCCTTTCTGACCTGCTGCAGGGCAGGTGCGAGATCGGCGAGGCGCTGGGGCGGTTCCACGAGGGGCAGATGGCGGTGATCGCGGCCGGCAAGGCGCCGGTCGAGCCCGCAGCGCTGCTGTCCTCCCCTCGCTTCGTCGCCGCGCTGCAGACCCTGCGCAGCCTGTTCGACGAGATCGTCCTCGACGTGCCGCCGGCGCTGGCGACCGCCGACGCGTCGATCGTGGCGCACCGATCGGACGGGGTGGTGATGGTCGTGCGCGCCGAGGCGACGCCGCGCGACCAGGTGGCGAGCGCGGTGCGGGCGTTGGCGGGCGCGCCGGTGTGGGGCGTGGTGCTGAACGGCGTGGATCCGTCGCGCGTGCCGGCGCCCCTGCCGGTGGTGAGGGGGCAACTGACGGCGGGCAAGTAGCTTCGGAGCGGCTTGCGGCTCGGCGGGTTGCGGGGGAGTGGCTTGCGGGCGTCGCTCGCGGGTCGTGGCTCGAGGTGGACGGGGACGGGGAGGCGGAGCGTGCGGCAGTTCGCGGGGCACTGGTACAGCGGGAGGGCGGCGCGGCTGTGCGCCGTCGAAGCGGCGCTGGTCGGGCTGGCGCTCTGGGTGACCGGACGGCACGCCGCGGGGAACCTGCGGGCCTTGGCGGCGCTGATCGGCGCCGCCGCCTGCGTCCCCGCGGCGCTCTACCTGGCCGACCTGTACGACCCGCAGGTCATGCGCAACGACCGGGCGCGGGGGAGCGGCACCCTGAAGGCGCTCGGGTTCGCCGCGCTGTTCGCCGCCATCATCGGCGTGCTGGGCGGCGGCGGGCTGCCCAAGGGCGCCCTGATTGGCACCTTCGGCGTGGCCAGCCTCGGCGTCCTGCTGGCCCGCGCCGCCTTGGTCACGCGCACCGACGAGGACGCGCACAGCCGGGTCCTCATCCTCGGCGCCGGAGCGCGGGCCGCCGAGACGGCCCGGCTCATCCGCACCCAGGCCTTCGGCGAGTACCAGGTGGCCGGGACGCTCGATCCCAAGCTCGATCTCGCGGCGACCTCGGACGACGGCGACGAGGTGCTGCGCGCCGTCGCAGGGGTCGAGCCCGCTCCTCCACCGCCGCTGGTCACCGTGGCGGCCGAGCCGCCGCCGGCGGAAGTCGCGCTGGCTCCGGTGCCGGCGGTCGTCCCGGGGACGCAGCTCATCGTGGCCGCGCCGTCCGCGTCGGTGGAAGCTTCCGTCGCCGTGCTGCCCGCGCAGCCGCGCGCCGAAGGGGTGGACGCGGGTCCCCTGGCGCCGGTGGTGCAATTGCCCAGCCCCCTCGCGCAGTCGCTGCAGATCGCCGCGCGCACGCTGCCCGAGGCGGTGAAGCAACTGCGCGCCGACACGGTCGTCATCGCCACCGACGACGCGCAGGAGGCGCTGCCCGTCGACGAGCTGATCCGCGTCCGCCTGCACGGCGTCACCGTGCTTCCGGCGCAGCGCTTCGCCGAGCGGGTGCTGCGGCGGGTGCCGCTCTCGCTGCTCCGGCCGACCGATCTGGCGATCGGAAACGCCCTCACCTCGCCCATGTCGCAGGCCAGCAAGCGCATCTTCGACCTGCTGATGAGCTCGTTGCTGCTGATCTGCGCCGCGCCGCTCCTGGCGGTCCTCGCAGCGCTGATCAAGCTCGACTCCGAGGGGCCCGTCTTCTACGTGCAGGAGCGCACCGGCCGGGGCGGGAAGCCTTACCGCGTGCACAAGCTGCGGACGATGCGCAAGGACGCCGAGACGCTCTCGGGCCCGGTCTGGGCCTCGCAGCGCGACCCGCGCGTGACCCGGCTCGGCGCGTTCCTCCGCAAGACGCGGCTGGACGAGGTCCCGCAGGTCTTCGCCGTGTTCCGCGGCGACATGAGCTTCGTGGGGCCGCGCCCGGAGCGTCCCTTCTTCGTGAACCAGCTCAAGCAGCAGATCCCCTTCTTCGGGCTGCGCGAGGCGGTGAAGCCGGGCATCACCGGGTGGGCGCAGATCCGCTACCCGTACGGGTCCACCATCGAGGACGCGAAGAACAAGCTCGAGTACGACCTGTACTACGTCGAGCACCGCTCGCTCTTCCTGGACCTCGCGATCTGCTTCCACACCGCCAAGATCGTCCTGTTCGGGCGCGGCGCCAGGTAGGAGACTTCCATGACCGTCGCCGTCGCGGTGCGAGAAGAGTCCGGGGCGCTGGAGAGCGCTTCCGAGCCGCCGCTCTCGGTCGAGCTGGTCGAAGGGCGCGAGGCGTTCAACGCGCTGGAGAAGGAGTGGAACGCGGCGCTCGCGCGCGGGCCGCGCGACGAGCCGACCTTGCGCCACGAATGGGTGCGCGCCTGGATCGAGAACTTCGCTCCGGGCGCGCCGCTGCGGACCTTCCTGTCGCGCGCGGGTCGCGAGCTGCACGCGGCGGTGCCGCTCCTGGAGCTCGAGGAGCGGAACGCCGACACCTGCTTCCTGCCGCTGACCACTTGGTCCACGCCGCACAACGACCACTCGCAGCGCGGAGGGGTCTTGCTGGGCCGCCGGGGCAAGGAGGCCCTGCCGGCGCTCTGGGAGAAGCTGGCCGGCCTGCCCGGCTGGGACCGGCTCCGGCTGCGCGATCTGCCGCACGGCGCTCCCGAGTGGAAGCTCCGCGACCTCGCCGAGGCGGCAGGCTTCCCCTGCGGCCTGTGGACCTCGCTCCGCTCCCCTTATCTGGTCCTGCCTGCGATCGAACCGGCGGTCGCGGTCGTCGAGGCGAAGAAGCCCGCCAGCCGAAAGCCACAGGCCGCAAGCCGGTACGAGGTCGTGGAATCGAGGCTGGACGCCAAGTTCCGCCAGAACCTCCGGCGCCGGCGCCGCCGGCTGGCCGAGCAGGGCGAGGTCAAGTACGTCCTGCTCGATGGCAAGGACGCAAAGCAGCTCGACTGCGCGCTGGCCGACTTCTTCGTCATCGAGGCCAGCGGCTGGAAGGGGAGATGCGGCACCTCCATCGCCCAGCGGCCGGAGCTGGTGGGCTTCTACGCGCAGATGGCGCGCGACGCGGCCCGGCGGGGGGCGCTCGCGCTGGGCTTCCTCGAGCTGGGCGGGCGCCGCATCGCCGCGCACCTGAGCCTGTTGCACGCCGGCCGGCACTACCTGCTCAAGCTCGGGTACGACGAGTCGTTCCACGAGTTCAGCCCGGGGCAGCAGCTCACCTCGGAGATGATCCGCGACTCCTGCCAGCGCGGCCTGGCCGAGTTCGACTTCCTCGGCCCCTGCATGGACTGGAAGCTGGACTGGGAGCCGGCCTTGAGGACGCACACCTGGCTGACCATCTTCCGCCCGACGCGGGTGGGTCGGCTGGTGTACGAGGCGCGCTACACCGCCTGGCCGGTGGCGCGCGCGCTCGCCGGGCAGGTCCTTTGTGGGCTGGGCAAGGGGGGCTGAAGGTGAAGGCCGCGCGGCGGATGCGGGTGGAGGCCGGGCTCGGGGAGCGGGCGCCGTCACCCGAGCGGACCGTGCCGTGCATGCAGACGGCGTGGCCGCACATGCTGGTGCCGCGGCCGTCGGCGGCGGTCCCGCTGGTGTTCCCGTTCGACCAGCCCGGGCTGCGGTACCGGTACTTCGCGCGCAACGCGGTCTGGGACGCGGTGCAGCTCCTGGAGCTGGCCGGCAAGAAGATCTTGATGCCCGCGTACCACCACGGCGTCGAGCTGGAGACCCTCCTGGCGGCCGGCGTCGGGCCCGTTTTCTTCCGGGTCGACGCGCAGATGCGCTGCGACTTCGAGGACGCGCGGCGGCGCGCGACGCCGGAGGTGCGCGCGGTCTACGTCATCCACTACGCCGGCTTCCCGCAGGACATGGAGGCGGCCCGGCAGCTGGCGAACGAGCTGGGCGTGCCGCTCATCGAGGACTGCGCTCTGGCGCTGCTCTCCCGCAACGGAGACAAGCCGCTCGGGTCGTCCGGCGATCTATCCGTCTTCTGCCTGTACAAGACGCTTCCGGTGCCCAACGGCGGCGCGCTGCTCGCGCGCGGGCGGTTTCGTGACGAGCTGCACCGGCTGGCCGAGGTCGAGCCTCCAGGCTGGCCGTCCACCGCCTCGCACCTCGCCGGCAGCCTGCTCTCGAATCTCGAGCTGCGCGCGGGCCCTGTGGGACGCAGGGTGCGCGAGGCGGTGCGCGGCGCGGGGCGCTGGGTGGTCCGCAAGGCGAGCGTCGAGCGCGTCTCGACCGGCACGCAGCACTTCGATCTCGCCGCGGTGAAGCTGGGGATGAGCGCCATCAGCCACCTGGTCTTGCGCAACCAGGACTGGCCGCTCATCGTCGAGCGGCGGCGGCGCAACTACTTCCTGCTCTACGCCGCGCTGCGCGACCTGGCGCCGCCGGTGACCGGCGAGCTGAAGCCCGGCGTGTGCCCGCTCTTCTACCCGATGCCGGTGCGCGACAAGGCGGCCGCCATGGCGCGCCTCTTGGCCCGGGGGGTGGAGACGGTCGACTTCTGGCGCGTGCGCCATCCGGCGGTGCAGCCGGGCGACTTCCCCGAGGTGGACCGGCTGCGGGAGACGGTGCTGGAGCTGCCGGTGCACCAGGACCTGTCGCCCGCCGATGCCGAGCACGTGGCGAGCTGCGTGCGGGAGCTGCTCTCGTGAGCGCGACCGCCCGCGCGGCGGAGGCTTCGGCCATGCTGCGCGCCGAGGTGGTCCGCGACGCGGCGGGCCTGTTGCGCCTGCGCGCGGAGTGGAGCGCGCTGTGCTCCGAGGCGCGCTCGGGCTGCCTGTTCCTCTCGCCCGAGTGGCTGATCCCCTGGTGGGAGCACTTCGGGGAAGGGCGCGAGCCGAGCTGCATCGCCCTCTTCGAGCGGGAGCGGCTGGTGGGCTTCCTGCCTCTGTTCTCCGAGCCTGTGCGGCTCGCCGGCATGCCCGTGCGGCGCCTGGCGTTCCTCGGCGACGGCGCGACCGGGTGCGACTACCTGGACGTGCTCGCCGCGCCCGGGCGCGAGGCGGAGGTGCGCGCCGCCGCGCTGGAGGCGCTCGGCGGCCTGCCCTGGGAGGTGTGCGATCTGGACGGCCTGCTGCGGGACGGCTCGACCGCGCTGCACCTCGCGCAACTGTTCCCCAACGGCCGCGCGGTGCGGTCGCCGACGGCCGGGCTGGGCGGCGCGCCGGCCGACGTGGTGCGCGACGCGCGGCTGCGGTTCGTCTGCCCGCACATCCCGCTGGTCGGGTCGTACCAGGACTACCTGCAAGGGCTGGGGCGGCGCGAGAACCTGCGCCGCCGGGAGAAGTGGCTGTTCCGGCAGCCCGGCGTGTCGATCGAGGTGGCCCGGACCCCCGAGGAGGCGCGGATCGCGGTCGAGCGCTTCCTCGAGCTGCACCGCGCGCGCTGGGCGGTCGAGGGAGGCTCGGACGGGCTAGCGGACGCGCGGCACGAGGCGTTCCACCGCGCCGCCGTGCAGGAGCTGGCGGAGCGCGGCTGGCTCCGCCTGTACACGCTGTTCGCGGCGAGGCGGCCCGTCGCCTCGGTCTACGGCGTCGCGCACCGAGGCAAGTTCCTCTACTACCAGTCTGGATACGACCCCGCCTGGGCGTCGAAGAGCGTGGGCCTGGTGCTGCTCGCGCACACGGTGCAGGACGCGTACGGCGAGGGGCTGCACGAGTTCGACTTCCTCCGCGGCAACGAGGGGTACAAGGCGCAGTGGGCGCGCGCCGAACGCTGGACCATCCAGATGCGGCTGTTTCGCTCCGCGCGCGGCAAGGCGGCGCGGGCGGCGCAGCAGGCCGCGCTTTTCGCGCGCGAGTCGGTGAAGGCGGCGCTGCCCCGGGCGGCGCTGGAGACTGCGCGGAGGGCGAGGCGGCTGCTCCGGGCGCCCAGGCCCGAAGGGATGGGGCGCATCGAGGCGGTGCTGCGCGCCGTCACCCGTGAATGAGGTCGCGATCGAAGCGCGGCGCCGCCCTGCCGGCGGCGGCTGGAGGAGGGGGAGGATGAAGCGGCTCAAGGACCAGGCGGTTCAGGTGGCGCGCAGGGCGGTGAAGGGCGCGGCAGCGCTCGCGCTTCACTACAGCGGCGCGCAGGACCTCATCTCCACCGTGCAGCGGCGCGCGGTGGGCGGCGTGCGCGTGCTCATCCTCAGCTACCACCGCGTAGTGGGGAACTACCGGCTGGAGTCCGAGCGCGGGCTGCCCACGCTCAACATCGCGCGGGAGACCTTCCGCAAGCACCTGGAGGTGCTCTGCGAGAGCCATCAGGTAACGCGGCTGGACGACGCCTTGGAGGTGCTGGGCGGCAGGCGGGCCGCGCGCCGGGACCTGGCGGTCATCACCTTCGACGACGGCTACCGGGACGTGTACGAGAATGCCTTCCCGGTGCTGCGCGACATGAAGCTGCCCGCGGTCGCGTACGTTCCCTCCGCATTCATCGGGACGGCGAAGCGGCTCGCCCACGACCGGCTCTGGGCCGCGCTCCACACGATGGAGAAGCGCGTGCTCGGTCCCATGTCGGTCGGCGTGGGCGCGGGGTACGAGGGCCTGCTGTTGCGCGCCTTCGACGGTGCGCCGACGCCCGACAAGGTGCTCGAGCGGCTCATCTCGGACAACCCGACGCCGGTGCTGTACGGGCTGGCCGAGGCGCTGGAGGACCGGCTGCGGATCGACCGCGCGGAGGCCCCGCGCGGGCAGTTGCCGATGGCCTGGGAGATGCTCCGCGAGATGGGCGCGCACGGTGTCGAGACGGGCGCGCACACGGCCGACCACACCGTGCTGACCAACCAGCCCCTCGACGAGGCGCGCCGGGAGATCGCGACCTGCAAGAGCGTCCTGGAGAAGGGCACCGGGCGGCCGGTGCGCCACTTCGC
>DASWGI010000049.1:0-3056 GCA_036393835.1 Myxococcales bacterium
CCGCGCTTGATCTCCATCGGGTTGTTGCCCGCCGCGACCAGCTTGGAGCCCTCGCGGAAGATCGCCTGCGCCAGCACGGTGGCAGTGGTCGTCCCGTCGCCTGCCACGTCCGAGGTCTTGGACGCGACTTCCTTCACCATCTGCGCGCCCATGTTCTCGAACTTGTTCTCCAGCTCGATCTCCTTGGCGACGGTGACGCCGTCCTTGGTGATCGTCGGGGAACCGAACGACTTCTCGATGACCACGTTGCGGCCTTTGGGGCCCAGCGTGACCTTCACCGCGTCGGCGAGCACGTTGACGCCCTTGAGCATCGCCTCACGCGCGCGGACGTCGAACATGATTTCCTTGGACATTTCTTTCTCCGGTGACGTGTGAGGTGGTTACTTCTCGATGACGCCGAGGATGTCTTCCTCGCGCATCATCAGGTGCTCCTCGCCTTCGACCTTGATCTCGGTCCCGGCGTACTTCGAGAAGAGGACTCGGTCACCCACCTTCACGTCCAGGGGGCGCACCTTCCCGTCCTCCAGCACCTTTCCGTTTCCGACGGCCAGCACCTGGCCCTCGATCGGCTTCTCCTTCGCCGTGTCGGGGATGATGATGCCGCCCTTCGTCTTCTCCTCCTCTTGCACGCGCTTCACGATCACGCGATCCTGCAGAGGCCGAATCTTCATGGGGTTTTCTCCTTGCTATGAGAGCTGGCACTCGACACAGGGGAGTGCCAAGGCGCGGGCAATGTAACCGCCCTCCAGGCGCTGTCAAGGGGGGTGCGAGGGTGAGCCGAACTTGCCCGACAATCGACCGCGCCGCAAAATGATCGGAGGAGGTGTGGATGACCGATCCGAAGGTCCTTTCGGCCCAGTCGGTCCACGAGTTTTTCCGCGAGCTGCTTTCCCTGGCCATCGAGAACCAGCGGGCCCGGGTGCAGCAGGCCACGGAGCTCTACCTGGCCAACCTCCTGTCGGGCTTCCTGCAGACCGAGTCGCTGCTGGTCCGCGAGGAGGACGGGTCGCTGCAGCGCCGTCCGCTCGCGTTGCTCTTCAAGGAAGCGCTGGAGGAGGAGGGCGCCGCCCGGGCCCGCGCGCTGCGGCGGCTGGGCGACACCTCGCTGTTCGTCTCCGGGATGTTCTCCGACTCGCTCTCGGCCAGCCTGGTGGACGTGGAGTACGCCATCGCAATGGGCAGCCGCGCCTACGACGCGCTGGGCGAGGTCGCGGCGCGCCACGGGCGGGGCGGTCGCTCGGTCTGGGAGGAGCTGTCCGCGAAGTTCTCCCAGCTCGTCGAAGTGCTCAACGAGGTGAGCGAGCGGACCCTGGCGACGTCGAACGCCGGCCTGCTGCGCATCTACGAGAAATGGATCAAGACGGGCAGCCCCCGCGTCGCGACGCTGCTCTCCGAGCACGGCGTGCCCGCGGTCCTCGCGAGGCCGAAGGGGCGGTTCGTCCAGTGAGCGCGCTCGACGCGCTGTCGCAGCTGCAGCGCCTGCTCATGTCCGTCCACGGGGTGGAGGAGACCGCGCAGGCGAAGGACTACCTGGTCGGCGCCGCCGTGCGCGAGCGCGTGGCTCCGGAGGCCAGCGCGGACGAGGCGCTGCTGGTGTCCGAGGGCGGCGACGAGCTGCACGTCGGGCTGTTCCTCGGCGAGCCGGTCCTGGCGCAGCTTGCGCGCGGCGCCCAGGCGCCCTGGTCGCACGAGCGGCTGCGCGGCTTCTGCGCCGCGGCCGAGGGCGTGTCGCACTTCCTGTACCTGCTGCACCGGGCTCGCGCCCGCCGGCCCGTCTCGCAGCTCGAGCTCGAGGCGCAGGGCGAGCTGGACAAGTACCTCTGCGTCCTGCTGCAGCTGTGGGTGGTGGGGCGGCGGGGCGCGTCCCCGGAGCTGCGGCACCGGCTGTTCGACCGGGCCACGCTGCGCAGCGGGCTCCCGGCCGCCGAGAAGGAGCGCTACCGCGTCGCCGGCGCGCTGGCGGCGGCGTGCGCCCGCGCGCTGGAGGCTCGCTACGTCGCGCAGGGTCGGCTGGACGGCCTGCTGCGCGAGGTGCGGCGGCTGTACCGGCTGGGCGGCGGAGAGAAGCTCTCCGCCTTCGCACAGGGCCAGGTGGCCTGGGCGGCTTGAACGCTCGGGCTACTTGCGCGTGGACTGCGGGACCTTCTCGGCGTCGAACTTGCCCTCGAGCGCGGCGCGCACGCTGCGGTCGAAGCGGACCTTGCCGGTGGCGATCTCGCGCAGCGCGAGCACCGGCGGCTTGTCCTTCGCCTCGAGGAGCGGCCGCGCGCCCGCCATCAGCTGCCGCGCCCGCTTGGTGCCGAGCAGCACCAGGGCGAACCGGTTGTCGACCAGCGGCAGGCAATCTTCGACGGTAACTCGAGCCATCCATTCCTCCAGCGAGCCGGCCTACATAGCCTCAAACCCCGCCACAGTCGAGGAAAAAAACGAACGCGGAGGCGCGGAGGCGCGGAGATCCTGGGGTTCTAAAAACAAGACCTCCGCGTCTCCGCGCCTCCGCGTTCGTCTTTAGTCACTTTCCGGCTTGCAGACTGGTCCCTCCGTCCGGAGAGGGAGGGGGTTCGAGGAGGTCGTCGAGGGACTTGGGGAGGTCGTCCACGGTGGCCTTGTCGATTTCGGCGATGCGGGGCTGGGCGTCCGAAGAGACGTAGCGGCGCTTGCCGTCCTTGGTCAGGGCGCCGATGCGGGCCTTGGCGAGGACCTTGTCGCCGTCGCCGAGCAGGGTGATGGTG
This sequence comes from Myxococcales bacterium, assembly GCA_036393835.1. Taxonomy (GTDB): domain Bacteria; phylum Myxococcota; class Myxococcia; order Myxococcales; family 40CM-4-68-19; genus VBKO01. Next base: position 2,733 of record DASWGI010000049.1, read on the forward strand.
CGCGCCTGATCGAACGCCTTGGGGTCGGGCTTCGAGGCGAACGCCACCGCGCGCAGCCCCGTGATCGAGTACAGCGCGCTCGAGACCTTCCACTTCTTCGCCGGACCCTGCTTCGGCTCCAGCACGGTGAAGGACTCATCCGCGAAGCCGCCGTCCTTCGGCTGCTCCTTCTTGCGCTCCACCACGATCTTCGGGCTGCCCGGCTGCTCCAGCACGATCTTGCGAACGTCCTCGCGATTCGCGTGCGCCAGCGCCTTGTCCTGCAGGTCGAACAGGTCCTTCTGCAGGTCCTTCAGGACCTGCTGGTCCACCTCGAACACGGTG